>NZ_DJUD01000049.1:0-78559 GCF_002439405.1 Psychrobacter sp. UBA6291
GCGCTTATCCCGAACTGGGGTTCCATTACAAATAAAATCACAACTTCCTATTTATAAATACATTGACAGTCAGCCTTATTAACGTAATAATAATCTAGATGTTAATGGTTATCAATAACGCTTAGGTGTTTTTAATTCATATCATCGATTACTAATTCTATCGCCTTGCTTGACTCGCAATACTTATTGATTAAACCTTTGTTATTTTTATCTCTATTCTCCGCTACCTTATATTTTCAGATGCCATTTACTTGACGGTTATATGAATGAATCGTTATGTGATTTTTTGGCTTGGATGACCCTTTATGGCTGAAACGCTTACTCGTTATGACACCGATAAAACCCCATTAGCAATCGCTGATAAAGCCATGTTCATTCACCATCTTAATGAAGAGCATCAAGATGAACTTGCGATGTTTATCAATGCTTTTACGCCTGCCTCAGTCGGCGAGTACGATATAGTATCGATAAAAGAGCTGTATCCCGACGGCCTTTTGTTAGACGTTATGACGATGAATCGGTATCGAAATAACTCTAATGCGTTAAAAGATAACAGTTCTACCGATAACAGCCTCGCTGAAAACATTTCTAGTGTTAATCATCGATACTTTATCAACTTTTTTGTACCTATTAGCGACGCTGAGACACTAAATGAGCAATATATAGCGTTATTGCAGGCATCCGCTACTAAGCTTGGTAAGCGTACGATCAAACTTCAAGAACAGCACTTTCGCGTGATTGATGGTTATTATGTCAGTCCTAATATGTATCGACTGGTGGTCACAGCACCCGATAATATCCCACTCAATCATCCAGGCTACGCGTATTTATTTGAGTTAAATGCTGAAGTTTTATCTCCCACAATTAGTAAGTCAGAAAATAACGATAAACCTTTACAGCGCTACTACACCCTGCGAAAAGCATGGCGAGATCCAATCCGCTTGTCTGTTCAAGCTTGGATAGATGTTTATATCCATGGCGACACGCCAGGTGGCAATTGGGCACGTTCTCTCGTCTGCGGCATGCCAATAAAAACGGTGCGCGATTATCCAGAAAAAATAGAACACCTCAGTGAGGGACAATGCTTATTAATCTGCGATGAAACCTCTCTACCTACCGTCGCCAATCTATTAGAAAACTGGCAAAATCCGTTGCCGCCCCTTGTCATTACTATCACCGAAGATCCAGAAGACATCAGTTATTTACACACTCTCAATCTCTGTCAGCACTTAGGTCATGATGAGCGTTTTCTACAAGACAATCTACTTCATATCATTAAAACGCCGACAATCGATCTCTCTGAACAAATCATGAGCTTATTACATGCAAGATTAACGACATTGCCTCTTAAGATTGGCAAAGTATGGGGCGCGCTTGAAGCGACGGACATCAAGTCATTAAGACAACGATTAAAATCCACCCTTGGTTTATCTCGTCAAGATATGGTCATAAAAGTCTATTGGCGCGCTCAATAACTGCTTCAATTCCATAAATAAAATGAAAATCATTTGCATTAACCAGCTACTTTTCTTTAAAATGCCCCATTTACTTTCGACTGCTCACTATGATGCACATCAATAATTTAAGCTTAATACGTCAAAAAAAAGTTTTGCTTCATCCTACTTCTTTTATTATCGAACCAAATAAACTTTATGCCCTCATTGGCCATAATGGTTCCGGTAAATCCAGCCTTATAAAGGCTATGGCAGGAGAGATGACGCCCACGCAAGGTGGTATTGAGATAGAGCGACAAGATTTGCGAAGCTTTTCTGCTAAAAGACTGGCCACGCATCTTGCCTATTTACCGCAAAATCTACCTGATGCGGGTGCTTTTACGGTCTATGAGCTTGTGATGTTGGGCAGATACCCTCATCAGAAATGGCTGCAAAAGCCGACTGCCGACGACCATCAACGAGTAGAAAAAGCCATCGCCCTCACTCAAGTTGACGCCTTTAGAGATCGCCAAGTATCGACGTTGTCAGGTGGTGAGCGTGCGCGCGTCTGGCTGGCGATGTGCCTTGCCCAGCAAACAAAGTATCTTCTATTGGATGAGCCACTAGCAGCGCTGGATGTGGTCTATCAAATAGAAGTGTTAAAACTGATTCGTCAATTGGTCGATGAGCAAGGCTTAGGTGTTGTGATTATCCTGCACGACCTAAATCTAGCAGCAAGGTTTTGTGATGAATTTATCGCCCTAAAACAAGGCAAGCTGTGCCATATGAATGATGTCAAACACACCATGGAAAAGGATGTACTGCGCTCGATATTTGGTGTCGACTTTACCCTACTAACCCATCCTACCACTACTCATAAAGTCGCAGTTATATGAAAGCGCGCACCTTTTCGTTCGGGCTATGTGTGGCATTATGCTCAAGTTTATTGTTAAGCAGTTGCCAGTCGTCTGACGCCACCTCACAAGCGCCACAAGCTCTGTCGCCTAAAAACAGTCAAAAAACGCCTAAAGTCATGACGCCTGATTGGGGTATTGCGGCGACGCTGACGGCCATGGGATACCCACCAGTTGCTATGGGCGACAAACCTTTCTATAGAGAATGGGTTGGTAAGCCTCTTATACCTGATACGACTCTCGACGTGGGAACACGCTACCAACCCAATCCTGAAATGCTCTCACAGCTAGACTTGGATTTGGTCATAGACAACGATTTTTATGCGCACTTGCGTCCTATGTACGGCGATTTGCCTATCCACTCTATTGAATTGACCAGTCCCAACCAAATCGCAAAGTGGGAAGACTTTATAGAACCGACGTTAGAATTGGGCCGATCTATCAATAAACCGCAAGCCGCACAAGATTATCTAGACACCAGTAAGAAACAAATCATACAAGCAGGACAGACTTTTCATGCGCGTTATCCTCATATCAAAAAATTGGCTGTCGTGCAATTTGCCGATACCAATAATTTGCGTATGTTTTCTTATAATAGCTTGTTTCAACCTGCTTTAGAGACGATGGGACTACAGCTAGTGGCGTTGGCAGATGGCAATCAATGGGGGTTTACGCCCATTATGCTAGGAGATTTAGCGCAGCTTGATGACGATACTTGCCTTGTGGTCGTTGAACCTCTTAGTGACCTTCTCAAACTTGAATTAGAAGACAGCTTAGTGTGGCAGCGCTTGGGTTATTCCTTTGATCAAGCGCATGCATCTAGCAAAAAAGGCCGCTGTATCACCTTACTGCCTGCGACATGGAACAACAGTGGCGTGGCTTCTATGAATGTTTTGGCTGAGCGCTTAACGAATGTCACTTTTGTAGGCCATACCGATTTATGATGAATAAAAATAATTTTTTGTCAGCTAACCGTATTTATATGATGGTCGTTTTCTTAATGCTGCTAGCAGTAGTCAGCAGTTATGCAGTCGTACATCAGCTATGGTCTCTCACTTTTTTAGAATTGTTCACCCCCTCTTTTGACCTATCACTTTCGGATATGAGTACCCAGCTACAAATCCTACCGACCATGTTGGTAGCATTAACCGCTGGCGGTCTTTTAGGATTGGTCAGTGTGTTATTACAACAGCTGGTAAAAAATACACTGGCCTCAGACACGACATTGGCAGTCGGTAGCGGTGCAAATATGGCGCTACTCATTGTCACGTTATTTCTGCCTAGTTTGGCATTAGGGGGAAGTTTTTGGGTCGCCTTTATTGGCGCGCTTGGTAGTATGGCGATTGTGTTTCTTCTAGCTGCGCCTAGTCGCATGAATCCTTTGGTATTAGTGCTTGGTGGACTGGTGACCAATATTTTATTGGGCGCTATTACTGCTTTATTATTGATTTATTATGCTGAAGAAACCTTAAACGTTATGGTTTGGGCGGCGGGTAGTCTCACGCAGAATAACTGGCAAGTATCTGTCATATTACTCATCGCTAGTGTGGTCGCCTTTATTAGCTTAATGCCCTTATTAAAGCCATTAGAAATAATGAGCTTAGATGATAGGCAAGCCAAAAGTTTGGGCGTTCCTATCAACCTCATTCGTGGATTGGTGGTGGGATTGGTGGCACTACTGACCGCCCTTGTCGTCAGTCGCGTGGGCCCTATTGGTTTTATTGGCTTAGGGGCTGCCACACTGGTGAATGTGTTTTCGGTACGGCGTATTGGTTACCGCCTGCTTTTGGGTTATGTGTTTGGGGCGCTGTTGTTATGGATCACCAGTAATGCCACGACGCTATTACAACATTATTTAAGCCTAAATATTCCTGTTGATGCAATGACGGCCATCCTTGGTGCGCCATTGGTGATATGGTTAATTGTGAGCCAAAGTCGTCAACATACCGATGGGGTTATTCCAACCTTGATTTCAGAACGCCGTGACACTCACTTAATAGGTTGGGGAATCGCCTTAATACTGTTGATCATAGGCGTACTTATCTTTACGGCGACTTCAAATGGCTGGCAGCTTAGTACGCTAAGACATTTAATTATTGACTTTAGATTGCCTCGCACGTTAAGCGCAGCCGCCACTGGCGTAATGCTAGCCACTGCTGGCGTGCTGCTACAAACCTTGACTCGCAATCCTATGGCTAGCCCTGAAGTACTCGGTATTAGCTCAGGCTCAGCAATAGGCGTGGTATTGGCCTTTGTTTTCCTACCCAGTTTTGGCTATACAGGTATTATATTATCAGGATTGTTGGGCGCTTTTATCGTCCTTAGTTTGATCTTATGGCTTGCCCGTCGTATCAATCCAGCTTATTTATTGTTGGTTGGTGTGGCCATTGCCGCATTGATGGGCGGTTTATTAAGTCTGGTAAAAATATCTGGCGATCAACGGTTACAAGCCGTGTTAAGTTGGCTATCAGGTTCTACGTACCTTGCCAGTCCAGAAACGGCATGGATTTTAGTAGGGTTGGCTTTTATACTTTTCCTATTAAGCTTTATGGTGATCAAACCGTTAGAAATATTGAGCTTAGGTAGCGGGATTGCCCGTGAGCTTGGGGTATCTTTGAGATTGTATCAAAGCTTGATACTCATTCTTGTAGCATTACTGAGTACGATATCAACGCTAGCAGTGGGTCCGCTCAGTTTTGTGGGTCTGATGATTCCTCACCTTGCCAGCACATTAGGCGCGGTGAAGCTCAAACGTCAAATTCAACTGTCCGCTATCTTAGGCGCCGGCTTAATGGTCATAGCAGACTGGGTTGGACGCTATCTCATATTTCCCTATGAGATTCCTGCTGGCACCATCGCTGCTATTATTGGGGGGGCATATTTCCTATATTTGATGCGGCGTATTAGAGCGTAACCTATATGGTTAATACTTCAATAACGACACGACAACATTATCGCTATTTAGGGCTTTAAAAATTTTTTAAAATTAATAACGCGCCACTATTGTAATGAAAATGCTTATCATTATAATAGTGATTTAACTTACATATTGGTAACATTCATGCAATTGTCTCGCCTATATTCTGCTCTATTTTGCCTCAAAGCATCTAACAGAGCGCGTCACCCATTTTCAGTAAAATCACTGCGTACCTTTCATATTTCTACTTCAGTCGTTTTACTTGCTGCAAGCCAAGCAGCGTGGGCACAAACCGATATAAATAACGATAGTCAATCAGATGTGCCAAGTGTGGTACTTGATACGATTGTGGTAACCAGTAGTGCGGACGCGTCAGCGGATGGATTGCCAGATGCTTATGAAGGTGGCCAAATGGCGACTGGAAGCCGTGTGGGAATTTTGGGCAATCAAGACATCATGGATACGCCATTTTCTACTACATCGTATACCAACGAATACATTGCCAACCAACAAGCACAAAGCGTGGGCGACCTGCTTAAAAAAGACCCAACTGTCCGCGTGGCCAGAGGTTTTGGTAACTTTCAAGAAGCTTACTTTATGCGCGGTTTCATCACCACATCAGATGATACGATGTTTAATGGCCTATATGGTATTTTGCCCCGACAGTATATCGCAACGGAGCTGTTCGAGCGTGTTGAAGTCCAACGCGGCGCTTCTGCCATGCTAAATGGTGCCGCACCTAGTGGCGGCAATGCTGGTGGTACGATTAACCTATTACCAAAACGTGCTAGTAATGACCCGCTACGCCAATTAACGCTTGGTTATGGTCAAGGTGACCAAGGTAAAATTGCCGTCGACGTGAGTGACCGTTTTGGCACTGAGGACGCTTTTGGCGTGCGCTTTAACGCCGCTTATCAAGATGGCGATAGTGCCATCGATGATGAATCTTCAACATTGGGATTGGCAGCGCTTGGTCTAGATTATAAAGGCGAGCAATACCGATTATCAGCAGATTTGGGCTGGCAAGACAACAAACTCAAAGAGACTCGCCCTAGTGTCAATCTTGGCGGTGTTTCTCGTGTACCAAAAGCGCCAGACGGCTCAAAAAATTGGGCGCAGCCTTGGACGTACTCAGATGAAAAAGATATCTTTGGTACCATCAGAGGAGAATATGACTTTAATGATAATCTCACCGCTTATGGTGCTTACGGCATACGAAGTGGCGAGGAAGAAAACTCACTAGCCACCTTAACCGTCAACAGTGCTGATGGTGCGGGCACGATTTATCGTTTTGATAACTCTAGAGAAGATTTGGTACAAAGTGCCGAGCTTGGTCTACGTGGTAAATTACAAACCGGTGAAGTGACTCATAACTTGGTGTTGGCCGCAAACCTCTATGATCAAGAAGAAAAAGGCGCATTCGCATATGATTTTGGCAATCAGCTAGCGACCAATTTTTACCGCCCTACCGACTACACGGAAGTCCCTTTTACAAGTACAACTACGTTTGGCGGTAACCTAGACGATCCAAAATTAACCAATGAAAAGCAACTCCAAAGCTTTGCACTGGCTGACACCATATCGCTGTTCGATGACAAACTGAAAACCACCTTGGGTGTGCGTCATCAAACTATAAAAACCACCAGCTATGATGCCAACACGCAGGCAGAAACGGCTCATTATGATAAGAGTGAGTGGACACCAAGTATCGGTATTGTCTATCAACCGAACATGGACTGGTCATTCTACGGTAACTATATTGAAAGCTTAGCACCAGGAAAAACAGCCCCGCAGACAAATAACAATGCTCCCGTTACTAATGCGGGTCAAGCTTTGGACCCTTACGTGAGCGAACAAACTGAAATTGGCGTGAAGTATGACAACGGGCTTATTGGCAGTAGTTTGGCAATATATCGCACTGATGCCGCACGTGACTATATCGATGCTTCAAACACCCTTATATCTGCTGGTAAAAACCGTCACCAAGGCGTAGAACTGACCGTATTTGGTAGCCCTAGTGAAAACATGCGCTTAAATGCAGGGGTCAGTTATTTAAGTGCCAAACAAAAAGACACCGGTGATGCGGCGTTAGATGGTAATAAAGTCATTGGTCTTCCTACCTTACAGAGCAATGTCAATCTAGAATATGATGTTGCGGCACTCGAAGGATTAACCTTAACAGGTGATATCATTCATACGGGCCCTCGTTATGCTGATAATACCAATACCTTAAAGGTTGACGGTTATACCACGTTAGATCTTGGAGCTCGCTATAAAACCGTGCTGGCCGGACAAGATGTAACCTTAAAAGGCATGGTAACCAATGTCACGGGCGAAGATTATTGGCAATCAGTCGGTGGCTATACAAATGCTGGTTATTTAAGTGCCGGTGAACCCACGGCTTTAAAAGTTTCAGCGACGTTTAACTTTTAAATTTTAACGCTAAGCTTCGCCAATGAAACGACTATACTGAATAAACTGTCGTTATAGAATCATTATCGGGTTTGAATAAAAGGGATTAGGCGCCACCTACTCCCTTTTGTGCTATCTAAAAATATGCAAAATTCATTTTATTATTGAGTCCTTATGTCCTCTCGCGCTACAGCCTCTCTATACCATATGATCTGGTCGCATTATCGGCTGCCTTTTTTCAAAGTTATCTTACTTAACTTAGTCAATGCCGCTGTTAGTGTGGGTATTATTGCTTATATTAATCACACCTTTATCAGTCAGCCTGTTTTTAATACCTTATCATGGCAGAGCTTAGGCTATTTTTCAGCGTTAGTGGTTCTGCTATTGGTCACGACTTTTTTATCACAATATGCCCTAACCCGCTTGGGTCATAGATTTGTGTATGAGCTCAGAACCAAGCTGGTCAAACAAATCATCGATACCAACGTTCCGCAGATTGATAAGTTAGGGAACGCCCAACTACTCGCCAGCTTGTCTACCGATATCCAATCGATTACCGTCGCCTTTGTCCGTATGCCAGAGTTGGTTCAAGGGGTTATTTTATCTAGCGGAGTCGCCTTATATTTGGGTTGGTTGTCATTGCCACTATTGCTAATCATCATGGTTTGGATTGTAATGACGATTTGGATAAGCACCATTTTGGTGAAGCACGTTTATAAGCACTTAACAGAATTAAGGGAGATTAATGATCTTTTGTATCAAGATTATCAATCTATTATCGAAGGGCGAAAAGAGCTTGCACTTAATCAGCACCGCGCGCAAAAGCTGTATACCAATGAGTTTTTGAGTCACGCCCAGTCCTATAAAGAGCGTGTTATTAAAGCGGATACCTTTCACTTATCAGCAGTGAATTGGTCGAACATTATGATGTTTGCAGCGATTGGCGTCGTCTTTGCCGTCTCAAACTATCTTAATATACCCATGAGCGTTGCCACTACTTTTTCTTTAACTATTTTATTTATGCAATCGCCGCTGCTACAAGCCGTTGGCGCTTATCCCACTTTACAAACGGCGCAAGTCGCGTTAGATAAAATCCAGACGTTGGCGCTTGCTGATTATCAACCAGCGTTTTTAACCAATATAGCAGCAAATGAGTGGCAGACCATCTCACTGAACAATGTGAGTTATCGCTATCAAGGTATAAACCACCATACACAAGAAGGTATACCTGAAAATGAGTTGCTTACTGATGACATTTTAAAAAATGTCAATCTCACCTTGAGACGTGGCGAAGTGGTATTTTTGATAGGCTCTAATGGCAGTGGTAAGTCTACCCTTGCAAAAATAATTACTGGTATTTTTACGCCTACGACAGGCGCTGTAAAAGTAGACCAGCAGACGATTGATTCGGATAACAATACCAATTATCGGCAGCTGTTTTCTGCTATTTTTAGCGATCAACATCTTTTTAAACAACTGATTGGCAGTCAAGACAATGACCCTGATATGTCCTTAGTAACTGAGTGGCTACATAAATTAAATTTGCAAGATAAAGTGACGGTAACTGACCATCGATTGTCTACCGACAAGCTGTCACAAGGACAACGCAAACGCTTGGCCATGCTGCTCGCTGTCGCCGAACAAAAAGACTTTCTGCTGCTCGATGAATGGGCCGCTGACCAAGACCCTGCTTTTCGCCGAGTATTTTATCAAACGCTGATTCCTGAATTAAGAGCCATGGGCAAAACGCTGTTTATTATCAGTCATGACGACGGTTATTTTGAGCATGCCGACCGCTTGTTGATGATGAAAGAAGGAAAGCTGACAGAGTTAAATGCAGAAGAACGCCAACGCGCCAGTGCGGACGCCATTGCTATGTTAGAGTAATTGCTCAGCTAGAATAATTGCTAATAAGTCGTACTATTAAAATGTTTAATATCAAAGCATACTGCAAGCGGGGAAATTTTATAGCAGCATTTTATTTTGAATTTGGCGCTTTTATATAAACTGGCTATGCCAGTTTTTCATAAATAACCATGCTTAAATATACAACTCCTGCTGCTACGATTAAGCTAGCAAACCAGACAACGATAAAATAACCAGTATGAGGTGCAAAAAAAGGGAAAATGAAACCTATCAATAGCAGTAGCAATCCCAGCCATCGTAACCATTGCTGTTTAGTGATATATCGTTTCTGCTCATCATGATGAAACTTATCCCTATGTCTTTTACTGGTCATCATTAATGCCATCATACCTAGCAGATTAAATGCCAATAGCAATCCAGATAACAGCGCGTTAGACATACTATACATTTTCCATCTGAAGCTTTGAACGACTAGGCGACTTTATTTTTTGCTGGTGAGATGCTTTCTTAAAACTGACCATATAAGTAATATAAGCAAACAGCAGCGCTAGAATAAAAAACACAACGTCAAAGCTAATAAAGAGCACATCGACGCTCAAGATGCTATGAAGCAATCCACGCTCGGTAGTTAGGCCGTTGAGTAGCGGTGTGAATAAAAGCAATAGAGTAATTAATGATAATAATAGACGCCACGCCTGACGACTAGACAGTAATAACGTCAGCAAGAAACCAAACGCCCAGATGATAAAAAACCCATCTACTTCCCACTTGCCTCGCCCTATTAACTCTAACGGCAATAAACGATTGAGCCATAAAAAACCTATCATTGCTAAAGGCAATCCCGCTAGCGTCGCAATATTGAGCTTTTCTACTAAACAAAAACCCCAATCAGGCTTATCTATAGTTAATAATTGGCGGCGACGTTTAACTGTCCAAAGGACTAAGCCTGTTGCAATCATACCGCAGCCCGCTGTACCACATAAAAAGTACAACCAACGCAGCCAATTATCAGCAAAGCGCCCTGCATGCAAACCTATCATGACCGCTTGTGTTTGCACAGCGAGCGGCGGCGGTCGACTGTCTTTGAGTACTTTTCCTGTTCGTCCATCATAAATACGAAACACCCCTAGCGTCGATAATTGATGCTCAGCTTTACCGTCGATAATAATCATACTTTGGTCAGTATTGGGATGATTAATACTGACACTGGTCACGGTATAATTGGGGTTACGTTTTCGCCAATCAGATTGTGTCGTGGCAAGCAATGGAGCAATACTGGCCATAGGGGCAGCCTGTAACTCGGTTGCATCCGCTGCCCGATAAGAGTAAATTTCCTTAAGAAACTCTTCATTATCTACCCCAGATACCATGCCTGCCCACGGCATATACAAGGTTATTAAGGTAATGATACCAGTAAAGGTAATCATCAAATGGAACGGTATTGGCAGCACAGAAAAAGCATTGTGCGCATCAAGCCACGAGCGTTGCCCCTTACCCCAACGAAAGGTAAAAAAATCCGTAAATATCTTTTTGTGGACAATAACGCCTGTGATAATAGCAATCAACATCATCATAGAAGCTATACCGACGATAATTCTGGCCCATATCACACTCATATAATGCAAATCAAAATGCATACGATAAAAGAAGTGACCGCCTACGGTATCTCTTGGCGTATATGCCATTTGGGTTTGCGTATCAAAATGATATTTTAGCCTTTTGTCATCTGTAGTCACATTGATATGCAGACGTTGAGCAATATTATCGCTATCAATATCTTTAGCAATAAACCAGTTTTTGGCATGGGCTTGGGTTTGCTGTAAGTGAGCGATTGCCCTACCAAAACCATCTGACTTATCTTTTAGATTCGTCACATTTCGGTTGTGCGTAAATGTTGAAGACGTTAATGGCGTTTGCTGAGAGCGTGCCGGAATTTCAGGTTGCATCCATGTTGTCAGCTCATTATTAAAATAACTGACCGTGCCCATCAGAAAAATGGTAAACAGCAACCAACCTAATAATAGACCAAACCAAGTATGGACGTCAGACAAAATGACTCGATAGCCCTTCACTTTAGTTTTACTTTTTGTCTGAATATTACTCATTGTGGCAGTTTGGATCTTAGTAGTGTCTGAGGGCATAATAACAGCCTGATGGTGAGAAAAATCTAAATAGCGACATAATCAATCATCCCTAATAGCCCTGCAATACCGACGACCAGCGTCCATGCCAGCCATAAACGTCGCAAAGAAAATACTAAGACAAGAATGAGCGCGCATACAACAAGGCTAGCAATTTGACCCCAATAGATGGCAGAAATCTCATCTATAGGTAAGGCCAAAAACGTCAAACTCGTAAGCACCGCGATGCCATAGCTACCAATAATCGCTAAAAGAATACGACTGAGGACTTTAAACTCAGGTAGATAAAAACCATGACTGCTACGGCGCTTACTCATGTGACTGCCTGCGTATGAAAGTAAAAGGTCATGATCGGCATAAAAGTGAAAGCGATCGATTAAAAGCGATAGGTTAATCTGCCGACTACATTCAAAGGCTCACCGTAAGTCAATTCACTAAAAGTGCTGCCCGCAAGATACTTTTGATTGAACAAATTATTCACATTAACCTGCGCTTCAAGATTGTCGTTAAAGCTATATCTTGCCATGATATTGGCAAGCGTCACGTCATCTTGACCGTACTTTTCAGATTGTTTCGTCACAGGGTTTTTGACAATACCATAGTATCCATTTGACCAGTCAACGCCGCCGCCAATGGTTAAATTAGGGATGATATGATCAAGATTATAAGTGGCAAAAAGATTCAGTGTGGTATCAGCAAAGCCTGTATTGATGGTTTTGCCCTTGTTGTCTTCAGCATTAAAATGCGTATAACCAACGCTCGCTTGTAGTTGGTCGCTGATTTGACCAGACACTTGTACTTCTACGCCCTGACTGGTGGCACCTTTTGCTCCGTAGTAGGCTTTTTCCAGGTCGGTGCCGGGTATTATTTGACCACCATCGAGTTGAGCAAGGTTGTCCTGCTCGATTCTAAAAATACTCACTTGGCTTTGTAATGCGCCATTATCTGACTCACTTTTTAGACCGATTTCATAGTTTTTACCTTCAATAGGATCGAGGAATTTGCCATTTATATCACGCTGAGTTTGAGGTTTGAAGATATCACTGTAGCTGGTATAAAGACTGTGATTGTCATTAACCGCATAGGTAATACCTGCGTACGGAGTCCAGATGTGTTTGGCTTCCGTGTTGACGTTTCGGCCATACTGCACACCTGAGCGTTCAAAATCAGACACACGCGTGCCTAAAATAACGGCTAAAGGATCCGATGGTTTGAGCTGAGTTGCCGCAAAGATAGCTTTTTCTTTGGTTGTGACATCAGAGCTGCGATTGCGCTCTCCCCATTCTGGTTCAGGATAACTGCCATCCCAGTCAGAAAAATCTGGGAGCGGCAATATACCATCAGGCGGTGACTTATAAGTGAAAGTATCAAGATCACTTTTACTATAGGAACCGCCTACGATGAGCTTATGCGTCTTTCCCAACGCATCAAAATTACCGGTTAACTTGCTTTTGATATTGAACTGTTTGCGTTCGGTATCGGCATGAAATGGGTTTAGGTTAAAAATCAGTCCGGTATCAGGATTCACGACTTGGTCGCCATTGGCATACATATAAAGCAGCTTTGGACTACTGTCACTCTCGTTATAGCTGGCATTGGTGGTCAAGTTCCAATCGGCATTAAAATCATGGTCAATATCTGCAAAGTAATAGGTATTATCAGAATCCCAGTTTGTCCAATCTGCGCTGCCATTTTTACTGGTATCCCAATCCGCTTTTGAGCCATCACTTAGGTAGTTTGGCAAACCGCCCCACATGGTTGATTTTGATTTATTGTGTTGACGGCTAGCACCCACACTGACTGTAGTGCTGTCGCCCAGGTCTGCATCTACTGTGGCATACACTAGACTTTGACCCAGTTCTTGACGGTCAACAAAGGTGTCACCATCTTGATAACTTGCCACCACTCGGCCTCGTACCGCACCGCTTTCGCTTAATGGCTGGCTACGGTCAACACTGAGACCATATTGCCCATAACGATCAACATTGGCGGATAGCTCTGTAGCAGGAACGCTACTATCAGCCCGCTTGCGTATCAAGTTGACATTGGCAGAAGGGTCGCCTGAGCCACTCATCAAACCAGTCGCGCCGCGTACGATTTCAACATGGTCAAACATCGCGGTATTAGCAGAGTATTCGCCCATGGCAGCTTGCTGGACAAAATCGGTATTTAAGCCGTCAATTTGGAAGCTATTGATAGCAAAGCCTCTTGATGAAAGACCATTACGCGCGCCATCAACGCTACTTACTTGGATAGCAGGCGTGCGTTTAAGCACATCTATTAAGGTGTTTGAATTTTGATCTTTGATTTGCTGGTTGGTAACCACACTGACCGCTTGCGGGGTTTCTTTGGCCGACAAGTCCATACCCGTGGCGCTACCGATGACAGGGATTGTATAGCTGTCAGTATTTTCCGTGACTTGTTTATTGGTCTCTGCCATGACCACGATAGTTGGTAGCGTGGTACTTGGTTCTGACCTATTGTCGTCACGATTGATTTCGATATCTTCTTCACCGATTTGTTTTTGCTGCGGTATTTCAGCATGAATCATAGATGAGCTTACTGCCAACGAAGCAATGGCTGAAAGGTACATGGTTTGCTTAACGCACCAACTTAAAGGGTTAGGGTTAGGTTTATGCTGTTTTCTACTTTGTGTAATCATAAACATCAATGGTATCTCAATGAAAGTGAGGAGGATTTGAGGGAAGGCAGTTATTCAAAGCAACAATGCTCACGATTACTTGTCAGCTTAATAAAACGCTATAAAAAATGAGCTATTTATTAAAGTGTTGGTGAGTAAATATATGGTTTGTTACATTAGAGTTTGTACATGATAAAGATAATAATAATGATTATCAATACACTATTGAAATATTTTTGATACAGTGAAGGCCTACGTCATGAGATAGCACTACTTTTTGACAGAAAACGTCAAAGATGAAAATAGCACAATAAAAGAGGCCACTTTTAAAAAGTGGCCTCAATTAAAGATAAGCACAGTATTCGTTAAAAATTAAGGGATTGTCCTAGATAACCAGTCATTTCTTGTTTAACCTATTGTTTTAGCTGAATGAGCTGTGCTCAAGAAACTGTAGAACCAAACTTAGGTAATTCCAATCGCAATTTTGGTTAGTCTCTACCCTAATGGCAATACCGAGTTTATGCTTCTTCTTAAAGTCCCTAACCTCTTTTATCCTACTTAAAGTCAGTTGCCAATGCTGCGGAGCAATAATTTCACCTTCTATCATCAAAAATTCAGCCAATAGCCCATGTTGTGACGTTTTATTACCAAACTTTCAGTAATATCTAGAGGTAATGTGCTTTTTTTGAGTAATGAGCTTATCGTTATTATTTAAGCGACTGGCGTTTTTATATAACTCTCGTGCATTGAGTAAATAAATACCTAACGCTTACGTTCTATAAAGCACTTTAACCACATGCCAGCCAAATTTAGTTTTCACTAAATGCGGGGTGAAAAGTTCGCCGTTAAAGCAAACTTTATCAAATGCTGGTACCATTTGACCTTTTTTAAACTCACCTAAGTTGCCGCCTTTTTTACCTGATGGGCAAGTTGAGTGTTTCTTAGCCAGCACGTCAAACTGCGTACCTTTTTTAAGTTTGGCCATAATGTCATCAGCCAGTTCTTTGTCTTTTACTAAAATGTGTAAGGCGCTAGCGGTACGAGCCATAATGTAAACCCTTTATAAAATATCGATTATCGGGGCATTATATCACTACTGAGTTTGGTGACTAACCTAACTTAACTGCTCTACTGCATCAAAAGTCATTACCTACTGGCCTATCGTTTTGAGGACCGCGAAGAACCTCGACCTTTTGAAGGACGCTTACCATGGGCCGCAGGTTTGCCATTGCCGCCAGACTTCTTGTTATCCCCGAAAGGACGCTTACCTTTAGAACCCGCTGGTTTTCTAGCGCCATCTTTGGGGTGTTTAGCATTGTGCTTTGCTGCGCCCGCTGGTTTTGACGACTCTTTTGATTTTGATGAGGTATCAGTACGCGGTTTTTTTCGTGGCGACTTACGTGATTTCTTAGCCGCAGTATTGTCTTCTGAAGAAGAATCTTCTACAGATTTCAGTAAAACGGACAACTCTTTTGGGGTTAAATCTCGCCAGTCTCCAACGGGAATACCCTTTAGACTCACATTCATAATCCGTGTGCGTTCAAGCTTTACGACTTCATAGCCAAAATGCTCACACATACGGCGAATTTGACGGTTTAATCCCTGTACTAGCGTAATATTTAACACGGTAGGCGCTACCTTAGTCACCGGACATTTTTTTGTCATTCTCCCCAAAATAGGTACGCCACCTGCTAGACCTTCAATAAAACTATCCGTTATCGGCTTATTGACCGTCACCACATAATCTTTTTCATGGTTATTACCCGCACGCAACACCTTATTAACCAAATCGCCATTGCTCGTTAAAAAGATTAAACCTTGAGAATCTTTATCCAGACGCCCAATCGGGAAAATACGGTCGCTATGTCCAACAAAATCAACGATATTGTTTTTCTCAGAGCTTTCTGTGGTGCTCACAATCCCGACTGGTTTGTTCAACGCAATAAAAATGAAATCGTCTGCTTCTCGTGGCTCAATGAGTTGCCCGTTAACTTTTACCGTATCTCCAGCAACCACTTGCGCACCTACTTGAGCACGTTTGCCATTGACGTACACGTTACCTTGTTCAATAAAACGGTCAGCGTCGCGCCGAGAGCAAATACCGCTTTCGCTAATATATTTATTTAAACGAGTCGAGGAAGTGTTAAACATAAAGTGCCATTTTCACCTAATAAAAAGCTTTTTGTACTAAGAAAAAGACTGAATTGAATGAATAATCAATAACGAGATAGCTGACATTATATAGGAAATTCAGTAGCTATTTTAAGAGAGATGAACCCAAACCTGTTTATCATTACTAAAAACAACTTAGCGACTCATTGAGGCAGTCATATTATATAAGGTACATACTTAAACACATCTGAAATTTAGTATGACCGCGCCCTATCACTTGTAAACATAATCCTCTAAAATAGATGCCATTTCTAGCAATCAGTTATTCATTACAGGGCAGATTACTGCGCATACTTTACTTCTCAGTAAGTATGAATTGCATAGCATTGTTACTTGATACTTATCACACCAGCAGTAAGTGACTGTCCGCTACACCAACGTAAGGCTAATCATAATGACCCCAATAATTAGAGTCGCCATCGCCGGTTACGGCAATCTTGGCCGCGGCGCGCAAGCCGCCATCAAACAAAGCCCAGACATGCAGTTAGTCTGTGTATTCAGTCGCCGAGACCCTGCCTCCGTCACCCTGATTGACAACAGCGTGCCCGTGTACGCCATGGACGATATTGCCCAATATAAAGACGAGATAGATGTGCTGATATTATGTGGCGGCTCTAAGTCTGATTTACCTGAGCAAGGTCCAGCGCTCGCTGGTTTATTTAATATCGTTGACAGTTTTGATACTCACGCCAAAATCCCTGAGTACTTTGCCGCGCTTGATGCACCAGCTAAGAAAGCTAATAAAGTTGCCATGTTGTCTGTTGGTTGGGATCCCGGTTTGTTTTCTATCAACCGTTTATACGGCGAGGCCATTTTACCCGTTGGCGAAACTTACACCTTTTGGGGTAAAGGCTTAAGCCAAGGACATTCAGATGCAGTACGCCGCGTCGACGGCGTCAAATCAGGCGTGCAATATACCATTCCCTCAGAATCTGCGATGGAAAAAGTACGCAATGGTGAGCAGCCAACGCTAAGCACCCGCGAGAAACATACCCGTGAATGCTATATCGTGCTCGCTGATGGCGCCGATAGCGATAGCATACGCGATACCATCGTCACCATGCCAGATTACTTTGCCGACTACGATACCACAGTGCACTTTATTGACGAGCAAACGTTTGAGCGTGACCATCAAAAGATGCCGCACGGTGGATTCGTTATTCGCAGTGGCGTAAGCGGTATGGATAATGCGCAAAACAACCAAGTGTTAGAGTTTTCGTTAAAGCTTGGCAGCAACCCTGAATTTACCGCCAGCGTGCTCGTGGCTTATGCCCGCGCTGCTTATAAAATGAATCAAGCAGGAGAGAATGGCGCAAAAACCGTCCTCGATGTCGCGCCTAGCTTGTTATCGCCTAAAACGCCTGCCCAGCTGCGTAAAGAGTTGCTGTAAATATTAACGTTGAATTAGAAATAACAATCTTCACGCTAAAAACGAAAAGCACCAAGCCATGCAAGCTCGGTGCTTTTTTTATGCTTAACTTTCTTTCTGCTCAATAACTTAATTAAAAACACCCATCAAAGCAAACCATTTTCCAAAAGTTTAGCCGTATTACTGACTTTAAAGTCATGGTATAAATCATAAAACACAATCGGGTCTTCAACGCCATCAAGCAACCCACGTTTATTGAGCGCGACAAACATCGCTAGCGAATAGGCCGCACAATGGATAGATTTTTTGGGATTAAACTCACGATCAGTAAAGGCCTGATACTGCATGACTTCCTCATGTAGCTGAGGATTTTGCTTGAGCGCATTGACATACAGCCAATCATAAAACGCAGTCAATGGCTCAAGGCTCCACTCCATGCCAAAATAATCATAGCCAATCAGCTCACCAGAGGTTGTTAAACGCTCGTCTTTTTTGGCCTGTCTTGGTGCGACGGTCAGTAAGTCAAGATACGGCCCACCATTCTCGAATACTTTACTGGCTTGCAAAGCATTTTCGACACTATAGGCTTGACCGTCATGCTCATTGGTAATTTTTAAGCTTAATGGACTGAGCGGGAAACTGAGTTTATTGCCAGATTTGCTAGACAGCTCTAAAACATGGCTAAAGCCATATTTTTTGCGAATGACTTGATGCATATCATTGATGGATTTTTTCTTTTGTCTACTGGCAAACCCCACGTGGCGCTCAAACCTTACCATGTCCGTTTTGACCAAATTATCACTATTGACTCTAGGCATAAAGACCGGTTGATGCTCTACCGTGTTTGGCGTTTGTTCCATAGGATTCTGTCTTTGTTGCATCGTGATACGCCTTATATCAATGGTCTGGTATAAATATTTGTGTAAGAGAATTGATATGCTGCTTTATCAATGCTGCTTTAAGCGATTCATTTCTTTTTAGGATAGCTATGATACCCCATTAGGGTTCGCATTTCATGGGACGATATTGTTTTTTGCGTAAGGCGTTTTGGTTTTTCAAAAAAAAGCCTCACCTATCAACTAGGTAAGGCCATTACTAGGAGTTTTATTTATAAAAACAACAACCCCAGCCCAATCACAACACCGCTGACAATCAGCACAATGACACAAAAGCCCATGATATCCTTGGCCTTGAGTCCAGCGATTGCCAAGGCAGGCAACGCCCAAAACGGTTGAATCATATTTGTCCAAGCGTCACCCCACGCTACCGCCATCGCAACTTTGGCTGGATCACTACCGAGCATCTCCGCCGCCTCTAACATAATTGGCGCTTGCACGGCCCATTGTCCGCCACCTGAAGGGACGAAAAAGTTAACCAGTCCTGCGCTTAAAAAAGCAAAAAGCGGGAGCGTATCCACTGTCGAAACGTTGACAAACGCTTCTGACATCACTCCGGCCAAACCAGAAGCCGTCATCATACCCATAATCCCCGCATAAAACGGGAATTGGACGATAATTCCGCCCGCCCCTTTGACCGCTTCTTGTATGGCAATCAAATACTTACGCGGCGTTCCGTGGAATATTATCCCAAGGAATAAAAACATGAAGTTCACCAAGTCGAGCGTTAAAGCAAAGCCGTTCTGCACGAAATAATAAACGATAAAAGCAATACCCAATAAGCCAATGATCATGGATAAAATCCAACTATTCTCTAAACGCTCCGCTGGGGTCATCTCTGACTTTGCTGGAAGCGCCTCAACGATAGGGTCTATTAAAAGTTTTGGATCTACTGTCACCGTATCTTCTTGTTTTGGCATCATCAAACGGTTTAATAACGGCACGATAATGACCAATGCCGCGACGATAATTAAGTTATAGCTCGCAAAAATGGTAGCACTCGTTGGAATCACCCCAATTTTATCGACGAAGGGATGGCCTTCTGTTGCAATGGATAACGGAATCGAGCCAGAGAAACCTGCATGCCAAATGATAAAACCAGAATACGCACTGGCAATCAGCAAACGGTAATCCACATTTTCGACCCGTTTGGCCAACTCTTTTGCGAATAACGCGCCAATCACCAAGCCAAAGCCCCAGTTTATCCAGCTAGCGGCAAGGGATACCAAGGTGACCAATATAATCGCGCTACTGGGCGACTTTGCAAAGCTGGCCAGTTTACCCAGCGCTTTTTTAAATATCGGACTACTGGCCAACACATAACCTGTGACTAGCACCAACACCATTTGCATCGAAAACGCCAGTAGTGCCCAAAATCCTTCGCCCCAAAACGCCACCATTTGTATCGGTGAGGAATCGGTCAGACCTAAGCCCATGACAAAAATAACCAAGGTCAAGATAATGACAAACAAAAATGGATCAGGTAAATATTTCTCCATTAAGCTATTTGAGAAGCGCGTGATTCCTTTCATTTTTAAACTCCTTTTTTATTTACATTTCCACTTCTTTTCTAAGCTTAATATTACCTCATTTCCATTTTTTCAGGGTGGGTGTTTGACTATCAATAGTACTAACGATATGGCTTAAGCGTTACGGCAAAACGCCCTAGCTCACGTATTAATCGATATAGAAGTAAAATGAATGATGTAAGAAAGAAAGATGAAAAAGGGAGGCAGTCGCTTTGGAAAACGGTTAAAGATTAGCAGCGAAACGATGACTACTAAAGGGCTTAGCATCGATAAATAACGGCTTATTATGAATCATCTCTTCGATAAGACGTCCTGTGACGGGCCCTAATGTCAGCCCCTGATGAGCATGACCAAACGCAAACCACAAGTTATCATGTTTTGATGCAGGGCCAATCACTGGCTTCATATCTGGCATACAAGGCCTTGTCCCGCACCATGCTTCAGACTCCACGGCATCTTCAAGTGGCACAAGTTTTCTTGCATGAGTCAACACGGCTTCTAGTTGGTCAAATTTTTTTGGCGCGTCTAAATTTGCCATTTCAGCACCCGTGGTAACTCTGATGCCTTGCTCCATTGCACCCATCACAAACCCTTTATCGACATCGAATAAGCTGTGTGAAAGGGCGTTTTTGGGTGTGATCTTAAAATGCTGATGGTAGCCACGCATAGGAAACATCGGTATGTTATAACCCAGTGGCTTGATAAGCTCAGCTGACCAAGGCCCCGCCGCTATCACGACATGCTGACAAGCGTAGGTATCATCGCCGCATACAACTTGCCAGCCTTCTGCCGTTTGCATAATATCTGTCACGGTTGACTGCTTAACCTCGCCCGCCATGGCTGCAAAGCTTTTTGCATAAGCTTTCACCAAACGGCTAGGATTGTTTATTTGCCACGAGTTTTTCCAGTGGATACCGCCAATATAATCGGTAACGTTTAGATTTGGCTCTAGGGCTTGCAGCGCTACTAGCGATAGCACTTGATACTCTACGCCTTGCTCCGCAGCCTTTACGGCTTTGCTAATAGCTTTTTCAAAATCAATCAAATGACGATGAAGCTCAATCCAGCCTATTTTACTGACCAGTGCTTCTGCGCCAGCCGCTTTAATCATCGGCTCGTGCTCATTGGTACAATGCTTAATCAGCGTCGCCCATTCTTTATCGATGACTTTAACATTTTTTGTACAAGAGTGCTGCCAGTACTGAAATAAAGGGCGCTGAAAACCATATAACGCTGACCAGCGGTAGCGAATATCGGTACGGTTATTGGGCAATACACTAGAAATCTCTTTAGCACTTCGCGGAAAAGGTTTGGTATTGACCGCTTCTCTGGTGATAATGCCCGCATTACCATAGGAGGTTTCTTCTCCTGGGGGCTTTTTATCAAGTAAGAGTACCTGCGCGTTGTTTTTTTGCAGATGCCACGCGATAGAAGTTCCTACAATGCCTGCCCCAACTACAATCACGTCATAGCGCATATCAATACTCTTCGAGATCGTTAGACCAAAATAAAATCGTTGTCTTAAAAATCGTTGTCTTAAAAACTGTTACCTTATTAGCAGCCAGCTTTTATAACGCAACAAACTGGCCCAAATCGTCTTTTTTGGCCTTTTGAGCAACCTTTAACGCGACGGCGGCATCGAAGCTTGCCGCGCCAACCGACTTAAACAGCGTGATACCTTTATTGGCATTTAGGTCAATTGTGACTTTTTCATTGATCAAATCACTTAGCGTTCCCGTCAGCTTATCCCACGTCCAAGTACTATCAGCGTCTTCATGAGCTTGGATTAAATCGCCTGCTTCATGCAAGCCGCCCTCGGCGTCATCGATAATGACAGACGTGCTGGCTTCTATCACCGAATTGCTCACTTCCTTCATCGATGCTTGATAGGCACCAACGGCATTGATATGAGCGTCGGCTTTTATCTGCGCCGCTTCGAACAAGCCTGACGTCGCACGCGTTGCCAAATTGATAATATCGGCGTCTAGAATCGCCGCTTCGATATCGTCGCACACCGTAAAATCAACGTCCCATTGTGGATAGTCTTTTTTAAATTTCTCCTGAAATTTATGCGCGGTCTGCTCGGTTCGGTTCCAAAGGTTCACCTGCTTGATATTTGGACGTACGGTAAGAATGGCATTGAGCTGTTCATACGCCATACCGCCCGTACCGACCACTGCTGCCACCTGACTATCGGGATTGGCTAAATATTTAGTTGCGATACCAGACAGCGCTGCGGTGCGTACTTGGGTGATATAGACCCCATCCAAAAAGGCCAACATCTCTCCTGTGTCATTGTCGGAGACCGTAACATTGGCCATGGTTGTCGGTTTATCACGCTTAGGATTGTCTGGGCAGATAGTAACCAGCTTGACGATTGCATATTCATTAGTACCGTCAAATACCACTGCCGGCATGGATAAATGGCTACCAGAGCTTTTTGTACTACTTTCCTCAAAAGTCGGAATGACAAGGCGTTCAGGCGTTTTGACCCAAGTCGGATGCTCGCCTTGCACGTTGAGTAATTCCTCAATCGCCTCAATTGCCATCGACATGGTCAGCTGTTTTTTTACCGTATGAATGTCTAAAATTCGCATAATGTTCCTTAAACTGCCCTGTAATTTTATTATTAACAATCCCTAAATGTGACATTAAAAAAGCTAACAAGCAACCCGCCATTTATTAAAGCTTTTATCACGGTTTATAATTTTAAAAATAATATTAACGATAAGCTTAAATGTATGACTTATAGCGACGGCCATATTGGCTATGATATTTATAAGTATTTAGTCGAATTTTAACCAAATAAATAACCATACTATGTAAATAAACATGCTATCTGATAATTTTAAGACACTGACCAGCGTGGTATAAAGTCAGTCCCAATTCCGTAAAGCCAGATTTAATGCCTGCAAAAGGGATTTTCGCTTCTTCTAAGGTCTTGAAGGGAATAGGTATACTCTCTCTATTACCAGTCAATATATACTCAGCAAAGCATTTACCCATGAGCGTACCGGTAGTGATGCCGCGACCATTATAGGCGGTCGCGGTCAGCAAACCTTCATCGGGCTCCATCACGCGAAAGATATGATCTTGGGTAAAGCCAAAGCTACCGCACCATTCATATTGCCAATTAAAGGCAGGCAGATCTGGATAATAGCTCTTTTGCACCGCATTGGCCCACGCTTGATAAAAGGATTTTGGTTTCATTTGCGTCCCACCAACCGTGCCCAATAATAGGCGATTGTCATTATCACGGCGGAAACTCGATAGAGCCAAGCGGGTATCCCACGCCCCTGTTTTATAAGGTAAAATGCGCTCTGCCGCCTCGCCGCTCAGTGGTTCAGAGGCGATTTGATAGTAATAAACCAGATAAAAAGTTTTCTTAATTTCTGTCCATTCGCCTTCGCTATAGGCATTGGTAGCGATGATGACGCGCTCAGACTTGACGCGCGCTTTGGCGGTTCTTGCATACCAATGACCGTCCACCTTTTCTAGTGCTTCAACGCCAGAATGCTCGTAAATCGTCACGCCAAGATTGGTGGCAACTTTGGCAAGCCCTCTGACATACGCCAGCGGATTGATGGTACCAGCGCGGTGGTCTAATAAAGCTTTATTAATACTGGTGGTACCGCAGTATTCATGGCATTTGCTGCCAGTCAATACCTCAACATTGGCACCGCGGCGGCGCAGCTGCTCGTATCTGATATCGACATCGATTTCACCTTTGGCATTATGCGCCATGTGAAGGTTGCCCGCTTGGGTGGCTTGGGCGTCGATATCATAGCGTTTGATTAGATCAAACACCAAACTTGGTGCTTGTCCAAGCGCTTGGGTCAAACGCTCACCGGCCACTTCACCCAGACTGATATTCAAGTCATCAGGGCGCGCCCAAGTTCCGGCGTTCACGAGCCCAACGCTTTTTCCCGAGCCGCCACTACCGATGGTTTGGCTTTCAAGTAAGACAACCTTGACGCCTTTTTCAGCCAGATGAATCGCCGCTGACAACCCAGTATATCCGCCGCCAATAATGCACACCGCCGCTTGGGTATCGCTACTCATTTGGCTATAAGCGTCAAT
Organism: Psychrobacter sp. UBA6291; assembly: GCF_002439405.1. Classification (NCBI taxonomy): domain Bacteria; kingdom Pseudomonadati; phylum Pseudomonadota; class Gammaproteobacteria; order Moraxellales; family Moraxellaceae; genus Psychrobacter; species Psychrobacter sp. UBA6291. The sequence goes on from NZ_DJUD01000049.1 coordinate 24,371, forward strand.
ATTCGGCGCGGTCATGTTCCATAAACACTGCTCTTGCAACATATCATATTCCTTTATTAGCGCGCTTCATTGACAGAAAAAGCAACGTCAACCTCTTCCACCTCAGGCTCTTCGCGCGGTATGAACTTATCAAGGAACGCCCATAACAGCCCAAATAAAGGCGACAACCAACACGCAAAAGCAAAAGGTGCATAGGTCAATGTTGCTATCCCAAGTGTCGCTGCTACAAAGCTACCGCCCATATTCCACGGGATAAGGGGTGACAAAAGCGTACCCGCGTCTTCGATAGAGCGTGTCAAGGTCGTGCGCTTATAGCCCATATCTTTATATTTGTCTTGCAATAAACGCCCTGGCAAAACACAGGTCGTGTAAACATCACCAATCAGCGTACCGACACTCAGCACACTGCCGTACGTCGTAAAAACCAACCCCAAACGCGATTTTACGAAATGGTTAATTTTCGCCATGATGGCTTTGAGCGTACCGTAGTGCTCAAGCGCCCCAACAAAACCCAAAGCAAATATCGTTAAGCTGATCACCCATGTCATCGACATAACGCCGCCCTTTGACAACAATTGATCTACCACTTCAAAACCCGTCTCACTGACAAAGCCATTTTGTAAAACATTAAAAACATCACTCACGCCCACGCCTTGCATAAAGACGGCAATCACTGAGCCTACCAGCACCCCGCTTAATACGGTCGGTATCGCTGGCATTTTCATCACAGCGGCGACAATAACCACTAACGCTGGCAATAAGGTGATGACACTTAAATTGTAATTGGCCGCTAAGTTATCCTGCAATGCACGAATAGAAGACAAATCGATGCTATCGTCACCATAACCCATACCAATCCAAGCATAGAGCGCCAACGCCGTAATCATGGCGGGCACGGTCGTCGGCAGCATACCTTTGATATGATCCCAAAGGTCTACACCCGCCGCGGCTGGGGTTAAGTTAGTGGTATCTGATAGCGGTGACATTTTGTCGCCAAAAAAAGCACCGGAGACGATAGCCCCCCCCTGTTAGATGCGCGGGAAGACCCAGTCCCATGCCAATTCCCATCATCGCAAGACCTACCGTACCAACCGTGCCCCACGAGGTACCCGTAGCGACAGAAATAATGGCGCAAATAAGACAGACGGAAAATAAAAACGAGGAAGGCGAGAAAATACTAAAGCCGTAGTACAGAATGGTCGGCACGGTTCCGGCGATAATCCATGCGCCGATGAGCATACCGACGCCCATCAGGATAATCATCGCTGGCAAGCCGATTTTAATAACCTTTAAAAACCGCTCTTCCATACCTTGCCAACTACGGCCACGCAGCTTCATAAACAAACCGGTGATTAAAATACCGCAGGCTAAGGGTATGTGAGGGGTGAAATCTTTGAAGACGAAAAACTGTATCATCAGAATGATGGCAGTCAATACAAGCGGCGCGATATCAAGTAAAAAGCTAGACGATGGATCATAACCGTCTATATCGGGGTTATGTGTTTTATCATCGATCATAATAGTTCTACCTTCCTTAGTAGTCGTCGATGGGAGTGGCAACCAATCCTTGATTGCTTAGCATTTTTAGCCTGCCAAGCTTCTATAAAGTACGCTTGGCAGTTTATTTATAAATACATCAAATTGGCAAAAGTCTGTACTCACCTTTTTATTAACCAAAGCTAATGCCTTGGGCAAGTGGCAACTCTTTTGAGTAATTGATGGTATTGGTCTGACGGCGCATATAGACTTTCCACGCATCAGAGCCAGATTCACGGCCACCGCCAGTTTCTTTTTCACCGCCAAACGCGCCGCCAATCTCAGCGCCACTGGTACCGATATTAACGTTGGCAATACCGCAATCACTACCACGGTCACTGAGGAAAGTCTCCGCCTCACGCAAATCATTGGTAAAGACGCATGATGATAGGCCTTGTGGCACATCGTTTTGCATCTCAATGGCTTCGTCAAAGTCTTGGTAGGTCATGACATACAGAATCGGCGCAAATGTCTCACTTCTGGCGACATCGTTTTGCTCGTCAAACTCGACAATGGCAGGCGTTACGTAATAGGCGTTAGGATATTTGTCTGTAAGGACGCGCTCGCCGCCCGTGACCGTGCCGCCCGCTTCTCGCGCCTTTTTTAACGCCGCTTGCATATTATTAAAGCTGTCTTCATCGATCAGTGGCCCGACCAGATTGCCCTCTAGTGGATGACCGATACTAACGGTTTCATAAGCGGACTTGATGCGCGGTAAGATGTCGTCTTTGATAGATTCATGCACAAATAGACGGCGCAATGTCGTACAACGCTGCCCCGCTGTACCAACTGCGGAGAATAAAATGCCGCGTAACGCTAAGTCTAAATCAGCACTTGGTGCCAAAATCATGGCGTTGTTGCCGCCAAGCTCAAGCAAGCATTTACCAAAACGGTTGGCAACTTTTGGCCCGACTTCTCGGCCCATACGCGTACTGCCGGTGGCGCTCACCAAAGCCACATCTTTATGCTCAACCAAGGCGTTACCGACATCGGTTTTACCGAGTAAGATTTGCGATAAATGGTCCGGCGCATCGCCAAATTTAGTCAAGGCTTTTTCAAACAGTGCTTGACAGGCCAAAGCAACGAGCGGGGTTTTTTCTGATGGTTTCCAAATCACCGGATTACCGCAGACGATAGCCAGTGCGGTATTCCACGACCAAACCGCAACGGGAAAGTTAAAGGCTGAGATGACACCAATCACACCGAGCGGATGCCATGTCTCACGCATGTGATGGCCTGGACGCTCTGACGCAATCGTCAAACCATAAAGTTGACGAGACACCCCGACAGCAAAGTCACAAATATCAATCATTTCTTGCACTTCGCCTAGGCCTTCTTCTTTGATCTTGCCCGCTTCAAATGACACCAGCATACCTAAGTCTTCTTTGTGCTCGCGCAGCACTTCACCGAGCAGGCGCACCAGCTCGCCACGTCTTGGCGCCGGCACCACGCGCCACTCTTTAAAAGCTTTTTTGGCATTGGCAATCTTGGTATCGACCTCATCAACGCTATCCAAGGTTATGCTGCCAATCACCGAGCCATCAATCGGGCTGTTGACGTCAAAATCACCATTTTGATATTGCGCTTCTTTGGCGCCTATCGCGGCCATATACTGCTTGATCATATTCCATCCCTTTTATTAATTTATACTTCCTTGAAGACTTATTAACTTAACTTGCACCCAGCTAAGTTGCAAAATAATTAATTTCGTACTGCCATTCCTTTTTGGAATGCTCATTAATAGTTTCAATTATCTATCACTGCTTTAGATAACACCATTTAAAGCTTTATTATTTAGATTCGCCAAACACGCTTTGAGACTTTGCGCTTGCAGCGTTTGATAAAGCGCTAGCTCATCGTAAACCTGAGCGCCCAAAGCATTCTCAAACGCTTCTTTATTGGTATGAACTTCACCCTTACTTTGTTTGCCGCCGTTTTCATTGCCGTTTGCACTGTCGTTTGTGCTATCGTCATGCAGATTGGACTGAAAAATCCCCGCCGCACTGACGGGCAAAAAATCCTCATAAACGATAGGTTCTAGGCGAATCATTCCTTGCTCAAGCAAACCAGTAACCATGTGCCTTGATAAAGGGTCATTTACGTCTTCTACGTCTATAGAATCTAGCGTTGGTGCGTTATCTGTATTGCTATCGACCGCTTGATAGTAAAAATACGCCAAACCTTCATCATGCAGCGTTTGATAATCATCAGGGAACGCTGCAAATGCACTTTCTAAAATCTGATAATACTCTGAGGCGTTATCGGCATTTGGCGTCACAGCTAACTGGCGGCGAGCTTGGCTAAGCAATTGGTCATACAGCGCTCTGCCTTTGGGCGTTAAAGCCACGCCGCGCTGCTCAATCTCGCCAAAGCGCGCAGTATGATGCCCCGTTTCATAGCCGCCGTTAGGATTTTTAAAGCTAACCGCTTCTTCTAACGCTTTAAAACTGGTCTGCCGTAATAAAATAGGACATCTCCGTCTCGGTGGCCCTTCTATAATGGCTTTTGGTGGAATACCTTTTGCCTGCATACCAGCTTGTACCGCATCGATATCTAAGGTTCGAGGCGTCAGATGGTTGATATGCGGGCCCTTAAAACCGACGACATCAGCAATAAGTCCGTGTTGGCTTAATAGTTGCTGATAAAGCACTTTTGAGACGGGCGTATTGTCATGCCAGCGAAAGGTTTCTAACGCTTCTTTAACAAATTGCTTAGCGTCTTCCGCCGTCAACCCGCCCTGCTCCTCAAAGCGCTCAATCAGGCTAATAACGTTGTCCGTAAATATAGTGCGCTTATCTAGCGCCGCCATCGCTTCTTGTTTTAATGCTTCATCATCGATTAAATCAAGGCGCAATAGAGAAGTAAAAACGCGAAAGGGACTTTTATTTAATGAAGATGTTTCAAGCGCTCGAAACGCCGTAGAGTGCACAGGCACGCCAGCGGGCGCCAAATCATAGTAACCAACGGGGTACATGCCCATCACCGCAAACAGCCTGCGCATCATGCTTAGCTCAGCGGCGGTGCCTAATCTAATCGCACCGTGGCGCTCCATATTTAGCCTATCAATCTCTCCGGTGTGCTCAAGCTGCTGTTTAATTTCAGGCTGCTTATTTAATACTTCAGTATTTACCTCGCTCACCAAATCAATGAGGTCACCATATAACGGCACTTCTTTTTGGTACATCTCTGACATGGCGATAGAGAAATCGTGGCGAACATCATCGCTATTGATAAAGGTAGGGTTCACAAGTATGTATCCTTTTTAATTAAGGTATTTTTTTAGATAAAAACAGTCGTCTCAGAAACTCTCAGACGCTCTCAGCAACTCACAAAAACTCTCAGCAGCTCACAGACACTATAGCTTTGGCATTTCATTAGGAATATCGCTTAGCACCGCCTTTAAAATATCAAGACCCGCTGTTAGGGTTTCAGGTTCTATGGTTAGCGGCGGCAATAAGCGAATAATATGTCGATGCTTACCACTTGGCATCAACAGCAAGCCCTGCTCGCGCGCTTGTGTTAAGACATGCGCCATCACACTTGGATGCGTGCCATAAGTTGGGTGACGCAGCTCGATACCACGCATCGCGCCAACTCCTGTCAGTCCATATAGCCATGCAGAGAGGTTTTGCTGCTGCCATTCATTGACAGTACTTTCAATGGTGTTGGCATAATGCTGAGCTGATTGCCAGACTTCATCGTCCTGCATGATATCCAAAGTAGCATTTGCCGCCGCACACGCCACTGGATTACCTGAATAGGTCCCGCCCAAGCTCCCTTTTGGCAGACCATTCATTACGCCAGCTTTGCCGACTACAGCCCCAAGTGGCAAGCCGCCGGCGATACTTTTACCGAGCAATAGCAGGTCAGGCTCAATGCCTAAATGAGTAAAGGCAAAAGGCGTACCTGTGCGTCCATACCCCGACTGAATCTCATCCATGATGAGTAAGATGCCATGCTCATCACAAAAGCTGCGTAAATATTGGGCAAACGTCGCTGACAGCAGCTGAAAACCGCCCTCACCTTGAACCGGCTCGGCGATAATGGCACCGATATTAGCCACATCAGTCTCCACCGCAAATAGACGCTCTAAAGCCGCGATCGCCTGCTGTTCGCTGATATCGTTATCAGGACTGGGAAAAGGAATATGGTAGACGCCGCCGGACAATGGCCCTAGCCCGCGCTTATAAGGCGCGACCTTACCATTTAAATTAACCGCCGCCAGTGTACGCCCATGAAAACCACCATCAAAGGCAATCACACCAGTGCGCCCAGTCTTCATGCGAGTGATTTTTATGGCATTTTCGGTGGCCTCTGCGCCGCAGTTGGTGAGCATGCCTGCAAGCTCACCTTTAATAGGAATCCATTCACACAGTCTTGGCATAAAGGTTTGGTATGGCAAGTGAGCCGCGGCGTTATAAGCATAATGAATCAGCGACTGCGCTTGAGTGACAATCGCGCTGACGATATGAGGATGGCAATGACCAAGGTTTAAGACCCCAATACCGCCGACAAAATCAATATAGCAACGGTCTTTATCGTCCCAAACGTTAGCATTTTTACCTTTGATTAATGTCAGCGGATGCACCATCGTAAAGGCATCGGTGACGTTGTATAGCTGCTCCATGGCTGTCTCTTATCTTCCTTGATGAGAGAGTCATTTGAGCAAACTGCTCCACTATCAGCAAACGAATAATAGTTGTGATGTCATTCCTTTTTGTCATTGCCATGCTTATTATTGCCCTGCTTATCATTACCCTGCTTATCATTGCCATGTTTAACATTGACAAAAAAAACCGGCTCAAGGCCGGTGCGTTGCTGTCTTTGCAAACGCTACTGTTGCAAACATCACTTTTAACCTTGTTAATAGCCAAAGGATTAAAAGCTCACAGGGTTAATCGTTAAAAAGTTCAAATCTGCTCTATATTACAAGATAAAATCCAAGTCTGGCGTAGGCTCCTTTGATTTAGCAAGATAAGCTGAAATCCATTCTATAATGACCTTGATTTTATGCGAGTTGCCCATGGCTAAAGGGTAAGACATATAATAAGCACCCCTGCCTTTTGAAGCATAACGCCATGCTGTTACTAAAGCGCCTGATTGCAGCTCTGGCGCAACCAAACGCAGTGGCACCAATGCAATACCATAGCCGAGTAATGCCGCTGAAATAGTCGTATGAAAGGTATCAAAGCGCGGGCCGACAAAGGTACCATCGATACGAATATCCTGCTGCCTAAAATATTCATACCAAGCGCTAGGACGTGAGCTGAGTTGTAATAACGTGCAATTATCTATATTGCCTATATCACCCATGCATACGGCTTTGTCTGTTAAATAATCCGGATGACAGACGGCCACATTGTACTCGTCAAACAACTTAATCGACTCCATGCCGCCCCAAATCCCATCACCATATAAAAACGCCACATCAACGTTTTGATCTTCAGAAAAAAACGGCCCCGCCAGCTCTTTAATGGTTAAATTAATCAGTGGATTTGCTGCCCCAAAGCCGTTTAATGCAGGCATCAGCCAGCGCGAGCAAAAAGTTGGATGCGAGACGATTTTCAGTACTTCTGAATTATCACTGTTTGACATCAGACTAGTAGTCGCCGCCTCAATATGTTTGAGGATTTCAAGCACTTCTAAGTAGTAAGTCTTCCCAGCCGGCGTTAAAGAGATACGATGCGGGGTGCGATAGAACAGTGACAGATTCAGCATTTCTTCAAGCTGCGCGACTTGTTTACTGATAGCGCTTTGCGTCATGTGCATCTCTTGCGCCGCGTTGGTAAAGCTTAAATGCCGCGCCGCCGTCTCAAAACATTGCAGCGCTGTGGTCGAAGGATACCTTCTAAAAGCAAGTGGGGTTTTGATATCGGTTTTCATAACGTATTGGTTCTTTTAGATACTTATAAATTATTTTAAAGAGTATATGATACACAGATTGACAAACCTTTACCTTTATTCACCTGATTTTTTTAAGCTTCTTTATTATATTTAGGCATACTGTCATTTGAATTGTCAGGTATTTTAATTATGAGAGATTTAGGAATAAACCTCTAAACTGGCTAAATCTTATTGTAAGCTGGCAATGAAAAACAATAACAAGGATATAAAAATGAAAATCTCATTAGCGTCTAACATGCTTCAAAACAAACTTTGGATAGCCTTATTAGCCAGTGTCATTGGGCTTAGCGCCTGCAGCAACGAAAGAGAAGATGCAACGGATGTTAGTACAGAGCCCGACACTGCTGACATGACTACGACCAATGACAACGTCCAGTCTACCGATACGCAAGCTGACGAAATGGCGCCTGTAGCCACTACGACAGACAACGAAACCTCGACCACCACGGCAACTACTTCTACAGACACTACCGCCACCTCTACTGACGCGACCGAGAATGATGGAGATCAAACCTATTATTCTGGCGTAGATGGTGCAGAAGATGAAGAAAAAGGCGTTGATGCTGTGGTTGTTAATGAAAACAATCCAAATCTCGATCAAACACCGGCAGAGGGCGTGCAATAAATTTCATTTTGTAAATCGCATCGCTGTACGCAATAGATAAACCGCATAGCATTAGAGACAAAAAATAGGCGAGAACCATGATGGTCTCGCTTATTTTTTGTCTAATCCTATGTCTAGCAGAATTATAAGTCCTTGCGCCTATGCTTTGGCTTAAAGGGTTTGGAGAATTGCAAAATGATAAATCCAACGACTGAGAGGATAATGGCAATTTCATAGCGCCCATAGGCGACCGAGATACCAATTGCCGCTGTATTCCATAGCCCAGCGGCGGTTGCCGTGCCTTTTGCCCCATTCTCGTTTTTAAAAATAGCCCCACCCCCAATAAAACCCATACCAGTTATGATCGCATACATGATACGAGCTTCTGCGTCCGAGCCTTGATAAATGTCCATACCTACCAACATAAAAGCGCACGAGGCAATCGTAATCGTCACCAAAGGAAAGGTTCTGAGTCCCGCACCATTGTCTTCAAGCTCACGATTAAGGGCAATCGGTAGTGACAGTATAAAAGCAATGCCAAGCTAAAAGGCGTGGTAGGTTAAAATCTTCATACTGATATCAAATACAAACATAACTATCGCCTAAAAGTCCGTTTAAAGGGTCATCAATCTTATTTAAAACCCAGTCTCTTCAGACTAAGCTAAAAACCGATTTCCTATCAAATATTTTATACTATATAAAGATATTACAAGAACTAACCCTAAAGCTAAATAACATTTAGTGAAGAAAGGTAAGTTTTAAATAATAGTTACGCAAATTCATCAATCCATAAATTGAATAATTACGAGCAAAGTACTGTAATAGTTTAAGTGAATAGTGGTTGTTTTTATTTTACGAGCTTTAATAAAGAAAAGGAGGCAGGCGTGACCGATAGTTGTGCAAAATTACTCGCTGATAAAGGACTGACGGTGGTCTTTATTGAAAGCGCGACCGCGGGCTACTTAGCGCATCGCTTTTCTGTCAGTCCATATTCTGGTGATGTATTGATGGGAAGCCTAGTATGTTATGACGTTTCGATAAAAAAGCAGGTATTAAAAGTACCTAGCCAATTAATTGAGGACTGTACGCCTGAGTCGTTAGAGGTGACGCGTGAGCTGGTCATCAAAGCCAAAAAAATGTTTGAGGCCGATTTATATGTTGCCTGTACGGGGCTATTAAAGCCCGGTGGCTCTGAAACTGAAGAAAAACCTGTCGGCACGTTTTTTTATTGTATCGGCTATCAAGGCGAGATTTATGATTTTCGCAGCCTGTGCCACGGCGCTCCTGAGCAAAAGCTACGCAGTATAAACAGCCTTATTTGCAAAAGTATTATCGAGGTGGTCACCAGTCATACGGCTTAATTTACAAACTTGGTATTGAGCGCTTTCGCCCATCCTTTTGACTGATGACAGCGATGGCAGACTTCATCTAGCATTGAGATATTGTCGATATAACCGCAATGCATACAGGCATAAGATTGTCCCTCTTCTAACACTTTTGCCGCCTGAAACTCTTTAGGAAAAATAGGTAGTCCATACTGCGTTTTCTCAGGCTCAAACAACAACACGCTAAAATCGCCATCCGTTTCGAGCAACCCTACCTGAACTTGGCCTAAATGACGCACGCCTTTTTGGCGCATTTCTGAAAAGAACTCATCGTGCGACATTTTGCCCTTTTTGACATCCTCTAAGACCAATAAACCATCCTCGACAATACAAGTCGGCTTACCTTCTAAGATAAGCTCAAAAATTTTGTATCTTGTCGAGCACCAAGTAAAAAACCGATAAAGTAGCAAGACAATACTCATGATGAGCACTGCTTGAATCAGCGGCAAATCTTCTGTAAACATTGGGTCGCCCGCGATAGAGCCCAATGATAAGATAATGGTTAACTCAAAAATAGAGAGTTGGCGGATGCCGCGTTTGCCCGTAAAGCGTAATAATAAAATAATCAGGCAAAACATGATGATGGTACGTATGGCGATTTCTGCCGCAAAAGACCATGTGGTGTCATAAATAAAAATACTGAACCAATCCATGTTATTTTTCCATTATTCTTTTTTATCGTGTTATTTTTTTATCGTGTCATTTCTCTAAGTATGAGTATATTAAAAAAACGACTGCTCCGCTGTATAGTGCGTTTGTTATTGCTGTATAGGCTTGTAAAATTTTTAATTAAAAAAGGCTGCTAACGCTGTGGTAAATATAGCGCTAACAACCTTGTGAATTGACAGTATGACTAATGTGATCTGATTAAGATTTATTGTCTAACATCACTTAACATCACTTAACATTGCTTAACTGGGCTTACGTGCCAACATGGTGGCAAACTGTAATTGCGCGCCGTTATGCATGGTGCCGACGTCTTCATTATATTTAATCAACTCCCAGCCCTGATACATGTCGCGTAATTGGCCTTCGTTTAGAGTAAACGGGAAATTAACCGGACATGGATAGGCTTGAGTGTTCATGGCACAAACAATCAAATTATAACCACCAGCCAGCGTATGCGCCTGCATATCAGCAATGACAGCGTCAACGCGCGCGGGGTCAAGAAACATCAGGGTCACCGTACAGCTGATAAAACCATAATCGGCATCAAGGCTGGCACGATTGATATCGTACACTTCGGCTTTGAGGTTTGTAAGTCCTTCTTGTTTAACAATGTCTTGTAGCATGCTTATAGCGCTAGGATTGTCATCTATCGCCGTCACATTAAACCCAAGTTGGCTAAGATACAAAGCATTGCGCCCATTTGAGCAGCCCATGTCGAGCGCATCGCACGGCTCAATAATTTGGCACGCTTCTACGACTTCACTATGAGCAGGATTCAAGCCATAGCGGCTATTGAGATCAACGGTCATGGCAACCTCTTATATGTAATTGAGAGATTTTATCATAGCACTAATGACAATCGATGAAAGCGGCAGGAAAAACCACCACGTCATCTTTTTCTTGCCAGGGCGCAAACTTGGTCATCGCTTGCAAAAAAAGTGGATGGTTGAGCCAGTCTTGTAGCCAGCGCTGCAAATTTGGATAAGGTAAATCGTAAAAAACCTTGCGATTCACATGCGCAAATTGACGGACAAACGGCATGATACCGATATCAGCGATGGTTATACTCTCCCCTAGCAAATAAGGATTTTTGATTAATAACTCCTCTAACATTTGTAAAAAAGCTTCACCCCGTTGTCGATACTCTGCTTGGCTCATCTCAAGATGACGGTCGGCGTATTTATAGCGATCGAGCCAATATTTAAACTCATTGTCGTTTTTATCAATCAGCGCATTTGCTTGCGGCAAAGTTTGGGCAGCAAGCAACCCTTGCGCATCTTGCTGTTCAAGCGCCCATGTCATTATCTCTCTACTCTCTTCAATCACTGTGCCATTTAAAAGCTGCAGCACAGGCACCGTACCTTTGGGGCTAATCACGAGCATTTGCGGCGGCTTATTTTTTAATGTTATCTCGCGCAGTTCTACCTGTAGCCCCGCAAACAACAACCCAAGGCGAGCGCGCATGGCATAAGGACAGCGCCGAAAAGAGTACAGACGAGGATAAGAGGAAGTCGAGGGAGTCATAGACGTGTTTCGCAGTTTGATTAATCTTTATCGTTTTAGGCTTAAAAGTTATTATGTATAGCTTGGCTTATCATAACAATGACCACACTTGCCTTCAATGGTAGGCTTTAATTTTAAAAATTTTTACTTAATACAAAAAAGCCTCGCTATCATAAAAGGATAGAGAGGCTTATGTTTAAGATGATTTTTAATATGACATTTAATTTAAAGCAATGTAAGGATAGTTTTTTGAAATAATGATTTTATTTTTGCTTAGGTTATTACACACTTTTAGATTTTGGTAAGTCGTACGCGATTCTCTCGACCTCTTTATCTTGCAGTTCCATAATCAAGCAATAGCCTTTTATAGCGCCATCGTACGGCACGTTAGATCCACGCTCTTGATAATGCGTGCGGATACGCTCTTTAATAATGCTTTTACGCGCAGCGTCATCCAGTTTGGCAAATCCGCTTGGCAAATCTACCTGAGTCCAAAGTGCAGCGCCCCAACGAGACAACCAATTGGCGTTGTCATCAAACTTAAAATCAACATCGGCGTATAAACGATATCGAGGTTGCGGCGCAGCACCCTGTGCTATTTCATCTTTAATCTGAGCAATATCTTCTGCAAATGGCTCATAAGGCAAATCGAGTACCGAAAATAACTTTGCTAAAAACTCTTCGGCGCTAAAGTATTTATCCATATAGCTGCCGTCAAGGCCAAGATGCTTATTGGACAGCACATGACGCAGGCGTTCGCAAGCAGGCATGGTATGCTTTAGTGGGTAACCCATGGTTTTGACAATATATTGCGCGCGATATTCTAACGTATCTATTTGCGCGATGACGTATTGTGCGAGAGGATGGCACGGCTGAAAACGGCGGGTAAATTTGGATGGCTGGGCAGATTGGCTCATGATGATGAAGACCTTATATTCCTATAACTCCGACGAAAAAGTATAAAATCAGGCACAAATGAGGATGTCGGAGTACAGGCTCATGCGCTTTACCAGGATTGTTTTATATCGTGCTGGAAGTTGCAAGGTTTGTACGCTGCCACCAATTGCAATCATGATGATTTGCAATAAATGACGAGGACAAAACTGTTAAACCCACGATAGTTTATTCAATGATGATAGCACATCAGCCCATAGAAAATAAATACGCGATCATGACTTCTTTTTAATCAGCAAATATCCTAATCTTCACCATGATACGTCGCCTCATCCATCCAAACGATAGGGTCTTCACACAGATGTACCAAGTGATACCAAATATCACTACTGCGAGCGATACGGTGATGACCGCCGTCAAAATAATCGACTTCCCAGCTATCCGGCAGATTAACCAAAGTTCGCCTAGCGACCGCCACATCCAAGCTTTCATCGTCGACTTCTACCATCACTCGCATCATCTCAGTATTTGAGGTCGGAAACGACAATTCCATATCGGCTACGGCGGGAATACGGTCCGCTAAAACATCACTTGGATAAATACACGGCGCAATTAAGAGCGCCCGCAAGTTATATTTATGGGCAAAATGATTGGCAAACCAAGCGCCAAGCGAATGCCCTGCCAACACCACGCGTGGATACTCTTGCATTTTTTCTTGAATTAAAGCATCGTAAATCTTAAAAATTTCTGCAAAATTTTCGCGGTAATTGACCGTTTGACAATATTTCGGCTCGCGCTTGATACACGTGTATTTACTGGTCTCGCAACTTGAATCGAGACCATGGAAAAACAGTAAAAACGTGTCGTTATTTTCGATAGGAAACATCATAGCTTTCTCCTTTTATCATTATTTTTTAGTATTATTTTTAATAATTTTATCTATTGTTTAAACCGCTTTTTGTTTGGCAATTTGCGCTTGGTATAAACACAAAATCTCCTCACAAGCCTGCATTGAGAGATTCTTTGCAAAGCCCTTACCAAACCAAAAATCATAAACCGCTTGGATAATGGCTTTTACCGCCTTAGTATCTTTTGGCTTTTGCTCTGTTAATTTACGCGCAATATCTTTTGCCTGAATATCCGACTCATTGTAGGGCGCACTCCAGCCCACACAATAGCGATAAAGCACATCATTAATAGCCAAGATAAATATGGCGTCAGCCACGCCATACTGTTCGATAAATTGCTCTAACACCGAGCAGCGCTCGTCATAGAGCAAAGGCTCTATCGGCAGCTCATCGCGCTCAGTCACACAATCGCTACTGACCACGTTTGAGGGCTTACTAAAGTCCTGCAAAAGCAATGGGTAAGAGCTACTAATACCGCCCTTCTTGACCACGTTAAAGCGCCAAATGCCATAATGCGTATCAATGCCTTTGGTATCAATGCCCTTATAAGGCACATCGATAAACCACTGCATCAGCGCATCGCTATCATAAATGACATGCGTACTGCCAATACGCACCGCTTGTTTCGGTAAAACGTCCGTATATAAATACTCGATATCATCGCTATAAAGTTTTGCCTTTTCTACGTTTTCAGCACTGTCATCACCGAGCTTAGCCCTTGCCTCACCTATGTTTCGGCACAGCCTAAACGGCGCGACAAAGCTCAAGGTATCATCGGTATTATTGACAAAATACACATCGTCTTCATAATTGTTTATCGAAACCGTCTCAAGATAAAACAATGGGCTATTTCGTACCCGCCCTTTCTCATCATTCGCCAGTGCCGTTATTCCAGACAGTTTTGCGCCATCTGACCACTGCATATCGTCTATGCGTTTTTGCTCAAATTGATAGGTTAACTTTGTCATCGTCATATCCTTATTATTTTGATTTTAGTTTGTTCGTTGCAGTATTTTTCGTATTGTTTTTCGTACTGTTTTCTTTTTTTTGGGGTTTATTAAGCGCAACTTTAAGCCAGCCGAGTCTATTCGCCATTTTGTAAAATGACGTCATTAGCTATAATTTAAGTAAGTTAATCGGTTTTAGAATGTAGGATTCGGTGTTTTTTCTAATTGTTTAGCCGTAGCTTATCATTATCGTAAAGCTGCTTTTTTTATCGTTATTACGCTTAAAAAATTAAAATCAACGAGCGTTCTCTGTTTAGTCTTTCTGATTATCAATCAATATGTTTTTTGGGGTTTAGTTTTGGATTTGTGCAGGCGAAGTGGTTTAGGAGTAAACGAAAATAATACTGTTTAAAAAATACTGTTCAAACGACATCATTAAAAATGCTTGCTAAAGACAACTCAGTTAAAAAGTGAAGCGTTGCGCCCCGAGGGTTAACTGTTTGTCATGTTATTTTTGCCTGACTCAATAACTATAATATAAAACCTTATGAAAATAAAGAGGCTAAAAAATCTTTGCGACAACTGCTGTCGCCCAATCACTTATTACTAGATTTATCACTAAATTTATTATTAAGCTTATTATTTATTAAACCAATTTATATAAAAAAACCCCATAAGCTATATGCAACTTATGAGGTTATCTTTTGCCAAATTGTGAATCAGATATCTTAAATCTAGCACGCCATATACTGGCGTTTGATGAATGATTTAATAAATGAATTAACGTTCTAAATGCAGATACTGCATATGACATTCGTACTGATGCAGAATATCAACCAGCACTTGCTCTTTGGTGTAGCCAACCAAGTCATACTCTTGCGAGCCATCACTTAAAAATACCTCAGCACGGTAATAAAACTCGGCCTGCTTGCTTGAAGTATTGAGCGTAAAGTTCGGTCGCTCAGCTTTGATGAGATTGACTTCATAGATAAAGTCATCTTCATCACCATGACCGACACGCAGTTTTACCCCATCTATCTGACCGTCATCTTCATCCATCCCAGCGTCTATATCTTTGCCAATGCTGGCCAGATTGCGGATATCCAATGCCGTCTTAAGACCACCATCTTTCAGCTCTTTTTCAACCTCAATCATGGCAGGCTTAACCACCGTTTGTAAAAAGCGTTCGACTTGTTTATGGCTTGGGAAGCTGACGATACGTTGCAAGCGCGCTTTCCAACCTTTACCGCTATCGAGCACGTTTGCCGTGCCAACGGTACTGGCTTTGCGCTTATTACCCTCTTCTTTTAATGACTTCCACATAGCCATCATGTAGAGCACTAAAATAAGAGAGAACGGTAAACCGGCAATGACAGAGACTGATTGTAGCAAGGCAAAACCACCCGCAAACAGTAAGCCTAAAGTAATCAAACCCGTGGCTGCTGCCCAAAATAGGCGCAACCAAACAGGTGCGTCGGTATCATTGGTCATACCTCTTGAGCTTAGGTTCGCAAGTACTAAAGCGCCTGAGTCAGCGGACGTCACAAAAAATATCAGACCAATTACCACACCTGCCAATGAAAAAGCATCGCTATAAGGGAAGTATTCAAACAAGGCAAACATACCCATCGCGGCGTCATTAACGGCAATTTCACCAAGCTCAGTGGCGCCATTGGCAACCAAATCTATCGCTGAATTACCAAAGATAGAGAACCATGCAAAGATGAAACCAAGTGGAATAAACATCACGCCAAAGACAAACTCACGCAAAGTACGACCACGGCTAATACGCGCGATAAACAAACCTACAAAAGGCGCCCAAGCGACCCACCATGCCCAGAAAAATATCGTCCAACCTGACTTCCAATCAGCACCAGCCGTACCATCATAAGCATAGACATCAAAGGTTTTAAAAATAATAGTCTGAAAGTATTGACCAATATTTTGGGTAAAGGTATTGAGTAAATAAACGGTATTACCCAGTACTAATATGGCCAATAGTAGCAATATCGACGACAGCATATTAAATTCGGATAAACGGCGCACGCCTTTTTCAACGCCCGTCATCGCAGAGATAGCGGCAGCAATAACCACCCCTAAGATAATCAGGCTCTGCACCATTTTGCTAGATTCGATACCGAAAACATGAGTTAAGCCTGCGTTGGCCTGCAATACCCCAATACCTAAACTGGTGGCAATACCCATTAAGGTACAGACGACGCCAAAGGTATCAATACCATCACCAAGCCAGCCTTTGATTAAGCGCTCACCAAAGATAGGGGTCAGCGGTGAACGTAGCGCGAGTGGCATGTTTTTACGATAAGCAAAATACGCCAATGCCATACCGATTAAGGCATAAATGCCCCAACCATGAAGACCCCAATGTAAAAAAGTCTGCGACAGTGCTTCACGCATCGCTTCTGCACTGGCCGGCTCTAAACCCGTATGCGGTGTCAAATAATGCATCAACGGCTCAGAGGCACCAAAGAAGAGTAAATCAATCCCGATACCCGCGGAGAACAGCATCGCCGCCCATGCTAAAAACGGGAACTGGGCTTTTTCGTGGTCTTGCCCAAGCTTGATATCACCGTATTTAGAAAAACCAACAAACAAGGCAAAAATACTATAAGCGGCAACCACCAGCATATAATACCAGCCAAAACTCTCTGATACCCATGCCATACTGGCGCTTAATAATGTCTCACTATAATCTGGAAACACAATCGTCCAGATGATCAATAATATAGAAATAATAGCTGAACCTAAAAAAACCGTCTTATTTAGAGTCAGGGGTTTCGTCGCATCTTCTGATGGCGAGCTGTACATAAAAGACCTCAATAGGTAAATTAAACAGGGTCTGATATTGCTTTGTCCGGCATAACTTTATGAGTTATAAAAAGGATATTTTTAGCCACGCAAATTACAAGCACACAATGATAAATAACCGCATGACGCACAAAGCAGTACCAATTAATAAAAACTGAAAGATAAACGATTAGAAAAACAGCGACGCAAATGCTAAGTAAATTTAACCTCAACGGTTTTCATCTCTATAAACATGAGCGCTGATAAAAAAGACCTTTATTACGAAAGGCCTTTTGATAGAAATGGACTTATATTATTTATTGTTTGATATAGTGAGTGAAAAGTAATATCGATACATCACGCACTGCTGATATCAATTTTTCTTGCTTGCTGTGCCTGCGCAGACAGAGGCTACAAAAAATTGATATCAGCAATACCATAGCGTTTTTAGGATATTTTGACTATAGTTCGCGCAGTTGCCTAAATACTCGTTTAGGCATTCATTTAAAAAGGCGTTTAAACGACAGAGTTATAAACGCGCATCGGCTCGGCTCTGAGCGGTGCGCCATTGGCAACGTAATAATCTGCTGTTGAGCGTGGCAACTGCACACCGCGCATCTTATCGACGATTTTTTCGGCCAGCATAATGGTGGTTGCGTTTAGATTACCACTGATGATATTTGGCATAATCGACGCATCGACCACGCGCAAGCCATCGATACCGTGTACCAGCCCTTCACCATTGACTACCGAATCGTTACCCTCGCCCATCGCACAAGTACATGAGGGATGATAAGCCGTTTCGCTATGGTTGCGAACATACTCGTCTAGCTGCGCATCAGTGACCAGATCATCAGTTGGCGCAATGGCGCGGCCGCGATACGGGTCAAGCGCTGGCTGATGCATAATCTCGCGGGTGATACGCATCGCCGCGCGGAACTCTTGCCAGTCCTGCTCATGCGACATATAGTTAAATAAAATGCTTGGATGAGCGCTTGGATCTTTTGAAGTTAGCTTGACGCGGCCACGACTTGGCGAGCGCAATGAACCCACATGCGCTTGGAAGCTATGAGATTTCACTGCACTGCGACCGTCATAACGCACCGCTAACGGCAGGAAGTGATACTGGATATTAGGATGAGTAAACTTCTCATCAGTACGGATAAAGCCGCCGCCTTCAAACTGATTTGATGCACCAAGTCCTGTACCATTAAATAGCCACTCAGCACCAATAGCTGGCTTGTTCCACCATTTATTGGCAGGCGCAATTGAGACCGGTAGCTTACATTCATACTGCATATACAGCTCTAGATGGTCTTGCAGATTATTACCGACACCCGGTAATTCTAAAATCTCGTTAATATCTAAGTCTTTGAGCCACTGACCAGGACCGATGCCAGAGCGCTGCAATAATTGCGGAGAGGCAATCGCGCCAGAGGATACAATCACTTCACGAGATGCATAGAATTTTTTGGTTTGACCTTGATGCTCAACTTTAACACCGACCGCACGCTTACCATCGAACAAAATCACGTCAGTCAATGCGCCCGTTAAAATGGTAATATTGCTACGCGGTTTGGCACGATCAAGATATCCACGTGCGGTGGAAGCACGGCGACCATTAGGCGTGACAAAGCGATCCATCGGCCCAAAGCCTTCTTGTTGATAGCCGTTTAGATCCTCTGTACGCGGATAGCCAGCTTGCACGCCCGCTTCAATCATCGCTTCAAACAGCGGATTGACGCCAGGTTTTGAGGTGGTCATTTCAACTGGACCACCGACGCCATGATAGTCATTTTCGCCTGCATCGCAGTTTTCTGACTTTTTAAAATAGGGTAAGCAGTCAAGATACGTCCAGTCCTCTAAGCCTTTGATTTTCGCCCAATCATCAAAATCTAGCGCGTTACCACGGATATAGCACATCCCATTGATGAGTGACGAGCCGCCAAGCCCTTTACCGCGTCCACAGTCCATGACGCGGTTATTCATATATGGCTCGGGATCGGTTTTGTAGCCCCAGTTATACGTGGTGCCTTGTAGCGGCATCGCGAGCGCCGCTGGCATCTGGGTGCGAAAGTCTAGGCGATGGTCTGGACGACCCGCCTCTAACAGCAACACCTTAATGTTGGCATCTTCGGTCAAGCGGGTGGCTAGCACGTTGCCTGCTGAGCCTGCGCCGACGATGATGTAGTCATATTCAGGTGTGGTTGATGTCATAAAACGCTCCATAAAATTAAAAATATCCATCATTTCATAGCAGTAAGGCGGCGCGAAAAGGAAAAATGAGTCCTCAAGCCTTAACTTTACTGTTTAAAAATTTTTACCGTACAGCTGTTTAAAATACCGATTCAAACTTGCCAAGCTCTACTTGGATAGATTTGGTCTGCGTATAATGCTCAAGGGCTTCGATGCCATTTTCGCGGCCGATACCAGAATGCTTATAACCGCCAACTGGCATTTGCGCAGGCGACTCGCCCCAGGTATTTAACCAGCAAATACCAGCCTGTATCTGCGCAATTACGCGATGCGCGCGGGTCAAATCAGCAGTTACCACTCCTGCTGCCAAACCGTACTCGGTATCATTGGCACGGCGAATCACTTCTTCCTCAAGCTCATAAGTCAATATCGACATCACTGGACCAAATATTTCCTCACGTACGATGGTCATATCATCGCTACAATCGGTAAATACTGTCGGTGCAACGAATGCGCCATTGGCAAGCTCGCCTGCCGTGATACGTTCGCCGCCCGCCAATAAACGCGCACCGCTAGCTTTACCTTGCTCGATATAACCAAGCACTCGCTCCATATGCGGAAAGCTAACCAATGGCCCCATATTGTTGCTCTCGTCCAGCGGATTGCCGAGCTTGATACGCTTAACACGCGTCAAGATTGCCTTTTCAAACTTGGCTTGTAGCGCTTTTGGGATAAAGACGCGCGTGCCATTGGTACAAACCTGACCTGTACTATAGAAGTTTGCCATCATGGCAATATCAACAGCGGTATCTATGTCTGCATCATCAAATATGATTAATGGCGACTTACCACCAAGCTCCAAGGTTACGTCTTTAAGCGATGATGATGCGGCGCTTGCCATGACTTTTTTACCTGTTGGTACGCCGCCTGTGAATGAGACTTTGGCGATATCAGGATGCTGGGTTAATGCTTCGCCAACTTTATAATCCCCTTGCACGACGTTAAAGACGCCGTCTGGTAAGCCTGCTTCGGTGAAGATTTCTGCCAGTTTTAGTGCCGTTAACGGTGTGACTTCTGAGGGTTTAAAAATCATCGCATTACCAGCAGCCAATGCTGGCGCTGCCTTCCACATCGCGATTTGAATCGGATAATTCCACGCGCCGATACCTGCTACCACGCCGAGTGGCTCACGGCGGGTATAAACAAAACTGCTATCACGCAGCGGAATTTGACGACCCTCTAACATTGGCGCAAGCCCCGCATAATACTCAACGACATCAGCACCAGTGACGATATCGACATACTTGGTCTCGGAAAGCGCTTTACCCGTGTCTTTGGTTTCGAGCAATGCCAGCACATCATTACGCTCGCGCAATATCGCAACCGCCTTTGACAAAATACGGCCGCGCTCAACCGCGGTCATTGCCGCCCACACTTTTTGCCCTTGTTGCGCGGCTTTTACCGCCTCATCGATTTGCTCAGTCGTCGTTTGTTGAATGATAGCTAACACTTCACCTGTCGCTGGGTTGATATCTTCGAAAGTTGATAAAGAATCATCGACCGCCAAATAGCGACCATTGATATAAGCGGTCTGTGTTTGTGTTAAGTCGATAATATCTGTTAAGTTATTTATGTTTGTCTGAGTAGCTGTCATAAGTTTTCCTTAGGGCGACGGGTTCGCTTTATAAAAAAGCTTTTTTATAAAGTCTTAAAAACAATGTCGTCATGGATTAAAGGTGAAAAATAAAAGTAGTTTGTATGCATTTTTAAGCGTCAAAGTCTTGCTGCGTCATAGTTATCAAGCGCGTGCGTAGTGAGGCTTTATCCGAGATATCGATACCCGAAAAGTCAGAGAGCCAAATCCCATCGGCGACCAGACGCACCATACATAGCGTTTCGGTATTGTCCGTAGCAGCGTGTTTTTTTAGCTGCTCGTTTGACCATTCAGCCCAGCGTTCGCGTAGCATCCGATCCCCTAGCATCAAGACGTACAGCGTGGCTTGGCTATTAAACTCGGCTTGACCTTTTTCGCCCAGACTGATGGTGGCATCGATATAAGCGCGGGTAAACGAGCCATAGCTGACTGGATCTTTTGCCATCGCTTGATTGACTTCCGCCTCAAACTTAGCCATCGCGTCATAAAACACCTCTAAGATGAGCGCGTCCTTGGTGGCAAAATGATGCATCACCCCGCCTTTGGTCACGCCGACGGCATCCGCTACCGATTGGAAGGTGACTTTAGACAAGCCCTGCTCCAAAGTGATGCGCGCTGCTTCATCAAGCAGCGCCCGCCGTATAAGCTCTGGCTGTTTTTTACGTTTATGAGCGTTTTGAGTTTCCATTTTTATCTCGATATTAGCGCGTCAGTTTAACTAAAAATAATTTGGGCTTTAAAAGAATATGTTTTATTAATATAGAAGAAAAAATAGTTTCTTTTAAAGAAACCGTACGGTTGGTATTTTATAGAAATAAAGCAGCAATGTGAAGGGCGAGTATGTACTGAGGAGTTACAGAACATTATTTTAATAACTTTCTATATTTTATAGCTAATTATATGTAAATGGCGTCAAATCTATTTTTCAGAAAAATAGTTCTGACGCCTTTTTTATAGTGAGGCAGTAGCCTATAAACCATTAAAGTCACTATTAATAATTGCTAAAGCTACGTTTGCGTACTATTTTTCTTCTACTTTAGCGCCAATGACTTTAGACAGGTGACCAGTTTTGAGATAAACCGTAGCACCGTGCACGCCTGCTTTTATTTGCGGTAGTGCATCCACTGGCAAACGTAGCCAGCCACCGCGAGTATAGGTTTTAGCATTATCTGCTAGTTCAGCATCTATCAGCTCACCATCTAGCACCAGTATCTCAGCGCCGCCTTTGATTGTGTCGGTAAATATTGCGTTTATAAATACTGTGTCGGTAAATAGGGCTTCATTGGCCTTTAAACGCTGTAAGCTGACCTGTTCGCTGTCATCTGAGAATAACTGACAGACCTCACGATTGTCCTGTATTTGCCAGTTTGCCCAATCGTTAGTATCGATAGCAACATAACGTGTTTCGGTGGCTAGCATTTGCCAAAGTTTGACGAAAATGACTGCGCCTTCTTTACTATACGGCTGATGGCCAGAGTTTGTTGGATTGCGTAAGTACCAACCTGCTGGATAGTCGATATTATCTGCCGAAAAAGTCCCCGACAGCACCAAAATCTCTTCGCCGCCCGGATGCATATGATGCGGAAAATAGGACTCAGGCGCATAGCGCACGATACTGGTGGCACGGGCTTTTTCTGCGCCGACGCGGTCGAGCATGACACGCTCGACGCCGTTTTGCGGTGATGGCACCCATTGATAGTGTTCGGGTGCCAATGCAGCACGGCGAGTAAAATCTGCATTAATCAGCATAAAATAGTTTCTCGAGATTAGATTTAATGCTGTAGATTATCCCCTGATTTACAGCGGCTGACAAACAAGACACTGTTCTTACTATTAAAAAATCGTATTTACGCGGTTCAAAGTAAGTTTATAGCGCATAAATGCTTAACCTTAACAATCCTGCCAAGATTCTTGCTAATTATCAAAAAATTACTTTAACTGCTGCTTCTGACTTGGTATCTTGCTCTCCTTCTTTCTGTCACTACGACGTATCTTTGCCATCTTATTAAGCTAATGAGTGATTGTTAAGCCACTTTGCTGTATTAGCACCTTCTTTATTTGTGTTGAACTTTATGAAACCGACCCTTGAGGTGAGCGTAAATGCTCGCCGCACTCAGTATTTCCAAGTATTTTTAATGGGCGTTAGCGCCTTTATTATGAATACCACCGAATTTGTCCCCGTTGCCCTATTAAGCGACATCGCCCATGATTTTTCTATTACCACGGCTGAGACTGGCTGGATGTTGACGCTATATGCGTGGATTGTCGCGGCGATGTCATTGCCATTGATGCTGCTCACCAGCCGTTTTGAGCGTAAAAGCTTACTTTTGGGCTTGTTTGTGGTGTTTATTGCCAGTCATGTATTATCCGTATTTGCTTGGAGTTTTGATGTATTGCTGATTAGCCGCGTGGGCATTGCGCTATCACACGCGATATTTTGGTCCATCACCGCCGCGATTGCGATACGCGTAGCACCAGAAGGCAAAAAAGCACTGGCGCTTAGTGTGCTTGCGACCGGTACTTCATTGGCGATGGTACTTGGTGTGCCATTAGGGCGCTTGGTCGGTCAATGGTTCGGCTGGCGGGCAACCTTTGGCGGTATTGGCGTGATTGCTTTTATCGTCTTTCTCTTGCAAGCTAGACTATTGCCAACGCTACCCAGTATGTTTGAAGGCTCGTTTAGAAAAATTCCAGAATTGCTCAAAAACCCATTATTGGTCTGTTTGTATTTGCTTATTTTACTGGTCTTTACCGCTCACTATACCGCTTATTCTTATATCGAACCTTTTATGCGCCAAGTCGGTGCTATTAGTGAAAATTCAGCTACTTTTATACTGCTCCTGTTTGGTATCGCTGGGATTGCGGGCAGTGTGATATTCAGCCGCTGGGGTGATCGTTTTAATACCAGATTGATGCTGATATCGATCATATTAATGCTGCTATCTATGCTAGTGCTATTGTTTGCCGTGACCTCCATCTGGGCACTGAGTTTCATTGCATTACTGTGGGGCGCGGCGCTGATGCTGCTGATTATCTCTATGCAAGCCAAAGTCATTATGGTTGATGTCACTGCCCAAGACATGCTGATGTCGATGTTCTCAGGGATTATTAACTTAGGGATTGGTGCCGGTGCGCTATTCGGTGGTTATGCAGTGACGCATATTTCCATATCAAGCGTCGGCTATGTTGGCGCCGCTATCGCTGGTGTGTCGCTGCTGTTGATGTTATTTATGATAAAGCGCTTTCCCGAATTAAGCAGAAGACTTGGTTAATTAGAAGGCTTGGATAGCTAAAAACTTGATAATAAATAAGCCTATAAAAAATGCCAGCCACTTAAATGGGCTGGCATTTTGCTGTTTGGTTTATTTAAAAAGTAAGCCGTTTATTTAATAATCTACTTTACCGCGTAACGCTTTGGTTTTGCCGCGCTGGGTTTTTTCATCAACGCGTTTACGTTTGGCATTTCTACTCGGTTTGGTCGGCCTGCGAGTTTTATTGACATGAGTAACTTGAATAATAAAGCTTTGCAGCCGCTCAAGCGCATCAATTCGATTACGTTCTTGGGTACGAAACTGCTGCGCCTTAATAATAAGTACGCCTTCTTTGGTCATTCGGCTGTCTTTACTGTCCAATAAGCGCTGCTTGATCACATCGCTTAAGCTTGACGCGGGAATATCAAAACGCAGATGAATCGCAGAAGAGACTTTATTGACGTTTTGCCCGCCTGCCCCTTGCGCACGTATAGCGCTAATGTCTACTTCGCTGTCATTCAGGCTAATGGTATTGCTGATAAAAATCATAAAACACTTTTATAAATGATTGATAGATAAGGTTAATGATAAAGCATTCCCAGTTAACGCGCTACTTGCCCGCTTAATAGAGGTCAAAACGCCATATTTCTTAACCTCTATAATCCGCAATTTATCGGGTAAACCTTATCAATGTTATCGTTTGGCGTTGCTGTGTCGACCCTCTGTCTATAAAGCGTAAGCCTACGCAGTGATTTTATTTTAAGGTGGTAGGATGACGTTAAGCAGATACGATATTAAACGAACACCGTATTAAACAGACACGGTATTGTTAAACCAAAGCGTTAACGAGCCGATTTTAGTCAAAGGAATAGCGTTGTATGACGAACAATCATAAGAAATCTAATCATAAAAAATCTAACACTTCTCCCAAAAAACACAACCTTGCCGCTGATGAAAGCATTCAGGTCAGGGGCGCACGAGTGCATAACCTCAAAAATGTCGATGTGGATTTACCGCGTAATGCGTTGGTTGTTTTTACTGGCATATCAGGTTCAGGCAAGTCATCACTGGCATTTGGTACCTTGTTTGCTGAGTCGCAACGGCGCTACCTTGATTCGGTATCGCCTTATGCACGGCGTTTGATTGACCAAGTTGGCGAGCCTGATGTCGATTCGATAGAAGGCTTGCCGCCCGCCGTCGCCCTGCAACAGCAGCGCGGTACGCCGTCGGTACGTTCATCGGTTGGTAGCGTGACGACGATTTCAAATGGTCTGCGCATGCTGTACTCGCGAGCGGGCGAATACCCTGCTGGGCAAGATATGCTCTACGCCGATGCCTTTTCGCCAAATACGCCAGAAGGTGCTTGCCCTACTTGCTCAGGTATTGGCCGCGTGTTTGAGGTCACAGAAGATTTGCTCGTACCTGACAAAACGAAAACCATTCGAGAACGCGCCATTGCCGCTTGGCCACCGGCATGGCAAGGGCAAAATCTGAGCCGGATATTGACGACACTTGGCTACGATATCGACAAACCTTGGGACACGTTATCCAAGGAAACCCGCGATTGGATTTTATTTACCGATGAAACCCCAGAAGTGCCAGTTTACCCAGAGTACAATCTCGAGCAAGTACGCGAGGCGATTAAAAAAGGCGAAAAACCCAATTATAAAGGCACCTATGCCAGCGCAAAAAATTTCGTCTTACATTCTTTTGCTACGACCCAAAGTTCACGTACCAAAAAACGCGTGGCGCAGTTCATGCAAATTTCAGAATGCCCAAGCTGCCATGGCAAAAAGTTAAAGCAAGAATCGCTGTCGGTTAAATTTGCAGGGCTTGATATTGGTGAATTGTCACAATTAACCTTGACTGAACTGGCGCTAAAACTTCACGACGCTGCCAATAAAAAACTCAGCGATGATATGCCCGACCGTGAAAGAGCCATTGTTGCCAAGCGTATTACCAGCGATATTTTATCGCGTGTAGAAGCGTTAACCAGACTTGGGCTAGGTTACTTATCGCTTGAGCGCACCACGCCTACCTTATCGCCCGGTGAGCTACAGCGCCTAAGACTTGGCACTCAAATTCGCTCTAAACTATTTGGCGTGGTTTATGTACTCGATGAACCGTCCGCTGGCCTGCATCCTGCCGATACTCAGGCGCTATTAGGCGCTCTAGATGAACTGGTAGCGGCGGGTAATTCATTATTCATTGTCGAGCATGATGTCAGCGTCATTCGCCACGCCGATTGGATCGTCGATGTCGGACCAAAAGCGGGCAGTCATGGCGGTGAAATCATCTATAGCGGCCCTGTTGCAGGCTTGCGTGATATCTCTGATTCCTATACTGGACAATATCTCTTTAGTAAAGACACAGCAACTCAAAAGTTAAAAACCGAGCAACCAAGACGACCTACTCATTGGCTAAAACTTGCTAATATCGAGCGTAATAATTTACAAGGGCTAGATGTGGCATTTCCTTTAGGGGTATTAACCACAGTAACGGGCGTTTCAGGTTCGGGAAAATCGAGTTTGGTCAGTCAAGCGTTTGTTGAACTGGTCTACAATGCGCTTGGGCAAAAAACTGTGATTGAAGCGCCCACCGATGAAGCGGCTTTACTGGAGCAAGAACAAGAAACGCCAATAGGTGGAGAGATAGTCAGTGGTATGGAATATATAAAACGCTTAGTCACCGTTGACCAAAAAGCCATCGGGCGCACACCGCGCTCAAATCTGGCCACTTATACTGGACTGTTTGACCATGTGCGCAAATTATTTGCCACCACCAAAGAAGCAAAAGCAAGGCACTATGATGCCGGACGTTTTTCATTTAACGTTAAAAAAGGACGTTGCTCAAATTGCGAAGGCGTCGGTTTTGTCAGCGTTGAGCTGCTATTTCTGCCGAGTGTTTACTCGCCTTGCCAAGTGTGCCATGGTCAGCGCTACAATGACGAAACCTTAGAAATTACTTATCAAGGTAAAAATATCGCCGAAGTGCTTGATTTAACAGTCGAAGCCGCTGCTGAATTTTTCATTGATGATGCCCCAATTATGCGCGCCTTAGATGCCTTGCTAAAAGTTGGGCTTGGCTATCTACGGCTTGGGCAACCAGCGACCGAGTTGTCTGGTGGCGAAGCACAGCGTATCAAACTTGCTACCGAACTGCAGCGTACCCAGCGCGGCGATACGCTGTATGTGCTCGATGAACCAACGACTGGCTTACACCCTTCTGATGTCGCGCTGCTGATGGCACAGTTAAATGGGCTGGTCGCAACTGGTAATACGGTGATTATGGTTGAGCACGATATGCAAGTCGCTAGCAACAGCGATTGGATTATCGATATGGGCCCGGGTGCTGGCGATGAAGGTGGGCTTATTGTCGCCGCGGGCACGCCTAAAGAGGTGGCGAAATCCAAAAAAAGTCGCACTGCACCTTTTTTATTGACTTAGTATTAGGGCGTGTCTTCAATTGGATAAGGCATAAATAATAGTTACAATACCGCATCTACTGAGTCGATGCGAGAAATACAAGTTATGGCAAGAACAGCACTAACAGATACGCTTTGGGATCAATTGCAATCAACAATGACACAGCATGGCTGCTATCACACTCAAAACAGTCGAGAGGTCATGGAAGCCATACTGTGGAAGCTGCGTACAGGTGCGCCTTGGCGTGACATACCTGAAGAATTATGCCCATGGAAAACCGCTTACAACCGTTTCAATCGATGGTCAAAAACGGGTTTGTGGGAGAAATTTTTTTTAGCCTACGAAAAGAAGTTGATACGGAATGGGTATTCATCGACGGAAGTTATATACGGTGTCACCAGCATGCAAGTGGAGCTCGGCGTGGTGAAGATCGAGCAATTGGACGAAGCCGTGGCGGAGCAACTACAAAGATACACCTATCCTGTGATGCCGATGGATATCCGCTCGATTTTAAAATCACTGGGGGTGAAGTCCACGACAGTCAAGTTGCAAGTGAATTGATTGACATGATTGGACAGGCAGATTACTTTATCGCTGATAATGGCTATGACTCAGAAGCCATCAGAGACAAAGCCCGTACCCATAGTATGATACCTGTCATCCCTAAAAGGAAGAATGCCAAACAGCCTAATCCAGAATTTGATAGCTACTTGTACAAGCTGCGTCATCTTGTTGAAAATATGTTTGCAAGGCTTAAGCACTTTCGTAGTATCGCTACTCGCTATGAGAAGTTAGCTCGTAATTTTAAGTCAATGCTCTATCTGGCGTGTACTATCGTTCATTGTAAGATGAATTGAAGACACGCCCTAATATAGTAATGCAAGAAGTAAAATGGCTGAATAAAAATATCAGTATAAAAACATCGGTATAAAAAAACCGCATCACTATGAAAGTCATGCGGTTTTCTATTTTTAAACATTAATGATTTCGACGCTTTAAACATGCATTGCTAACTAAGCAAGCATGCCACCATCGACAACCACGGTCGCACCCGTGGTATAACTTGAAGCATCAGACACAAGATACAATACCGTGCCCGCCATCTCATCAGGATTAGCCACGCGCCCTAACGGAATCGCATGTAGCGCCATCTTTAAGACTTTATCATTGGTCGTTAACGCCGAGGCAAACTTAGTATCGGTTAACCCTGGCAGCAGCGCATTAACGCGAATGTTTAATGGACCACATTCTTTGGCAAAGGCTTTGGTCATGCTAATCACCGCAGCTTTAGTGATTGAGTAAATACCTTGCTTGTCACCTGCGACCAAGCCATTGACCGAAGCGGTGTTTAAAATCACCCCGCCGCCCTGCTCGCGCATCATCTTACCGGCAGCCGTCGACATAAAGAAATAACCGCGAATATTGACTTCAACGGTCTTATCAAAAGCCGCTAGATCCGTATCTAAGATATGCCCATAATAAGGGTTTGCCGCGGCGTTATTGACCAAGATATCAATTTGACCAAATTCGCTTTTGATATGCTCAAAAATTGCCTCAATCTGATCCATATCGCCCACATGACAAGCAAAGGCGCTGGCTTTATGACCATCAGCGATGATGCTATCCGCGACCGCTTGGCAAGCATCAATCTTACGGCTAGAGACAATCACATGCGCGCCTCTTGACGCCAATAAGCGGGCAATAGATTCGCCAATACCGCGGCTCGCACCCGT
The DNA here is from genome assembly GCF_002439405.1 of Psychrobacter sp. UBA6291. Taxonomy (NCBI): domain Bacteria; kingdom Pseudomonadati; phylum Pseudomonadota; class Gammaproteobacteria; order Moraxellales; family Moraxellaceae; genus Psychrobacter; species Psychrobacter sp. UBA6291. The sequence goes on from NZ_DJUD01000049.1 coordinate 53,785, forward strand.
AACCAAAGCAATCTTACCTGTTAAATCAAATAAGTCTTTCATCATTATTCCTTATATTTTTGAATATTTTAATAAATACTTTTGATGTTAAGCCAACATGCCGCCATCAAGGGTAAAGGCATGACCATTCATAAAGCTACTTTCATCACTCGCCAGCCATGCAATCGCGCCAGATACTTCATCGACATCTCCCAAACGGCGCATTGGGCTGGCTTTTATGGTGGCTTGCTGGGCGCGCTCGTCCATTTTTGCCATGGTATTACGCACCATCGGCGTATCGATAAAGCTTGGACATACCGCATTAAAGCGGATATTAACGCGCGCATATTCATGAGCAGCAGATTTGGTCAGCCCCATGACGCCATGTTTCGCAGCGCTATAAGCTGACAGTAGCGGCGCTGAACGTAAACCAGCAATCGAGGCCACATTAATCACATGACCACCGCCATTAGGTGCCATGCAAGCAACAGCAGCGCGCATACAATGCCAGACGCCTTTTAGGTTAACGGCAATATTACGGTCAAAGTCCTCGTCACTTAGCTCATGCATCGGCGCCGGTTTATGGTCAATACCGGCATTATTTATAACCACATCAAGGCCGCCAAGCGTTTCCATAGCAAAAGCAAAGAGCGCGCGCACTTCATCACCACTACTCACGTCAACCTTTTTAAAGACGATACTATTGCCCGCGGCTTGCCCTTGCTGAGCAACCGCCTCCCCAAGCGCTTCTGCCAAATCGCCAATCACCACTTTCGCACCGCGACTGGCGAGCAGTAGCGCACTTGCCGCACCAATACCAGACGCACCGCCGGTGATTAAAATACGTTTACCAGTGACGTCTGATGCAATTCCATTTGTATTCAATGTCATAATTTATCCCTCTACCTTAAGTACCAGTTTACCGAAGTTTTCACCTTTAAAGAGCATCATCAGGGTATCTGGGAACGTCTCGATGCCTTCAACGATATGGTCTTTTACTTTAATGTCGCCTGACCCAATCCAGCCAGCAATATCTTTCATCGCCGTTGGATACTCTTTGATATTATCAAAGACGACGATGCCTTCCATACGTGCACGATTGACCAATAATGACAGATAATTTGATGGCCCTTTGACCTCTGTGGTGTTGTTATATTGGCTAATCGCACCGCAAATTACGATACGGGCATGCAGATTAATTTGCGTCAGCACATCATTTAAAATATCGCCACCGACGTTGTCAAAAAAGACATCGACGCCGTTTGGACAGGCCTGCTTTAAGCCTTTTTTCACATTTTCGTTTTTATAATCTATAGCAGCATCAAAACCTAGCTTATCGACTAAGAACTTACATTTTTCACTACCACCAGCGATACCAACAACGCGGCAGCCTTTGAGTTTGGCAATTTGCCCAACTAAGCTACCAACCGCGCCCGCAGCGCCAGAAATAACCACAGTCTCGCCAGCTTTTGGTGCGCCGGTTTTTAATAAGCCAAAATAGCCCGTCATACCCGGCATACCGAGCACGCCCAAGTAATAAGACAATGGCGCAAGGCTTGGATCGACTTTATGTAGACCTGTACCATCGCTGACTGCATACGACTGCACGCCGTTATGACCTACGACATAATCGCCAACAGCAAACTTCTCATGCTTACTTTCAATGACTTTACCCACCGTTCCTGCACGCATTACCTCGCCAATCTGTACGGGCGGTATATAAGATTTTGCATCGTTTAGCCAACCACGCATTGCAGGATCCATCGAAATATATTCAATTTTTATCAGCAGCTCACCATCTGAGATAGTCGGCAGTTCTGTCTCGGTATATTCCCACGTATCAGCGTCTGGTGCGCCCACAGGTCTTGCTTTTAAGCGCCACTGCTTATTAATCTGTTTGTTATCAGCTGTCATTATTTATTCCTTTAACGTTGTATTTATTATTCATACCAAACACGATGCAAAATTGATTAAAACCATTCTACTTGCATATCGGTACAGACCGCATTGTCATTATTTAATAGCTCAATATCGCGCTTGATTAACGGCAATTCCCAATCGATAAAGTATTTTGCTGCTTGGATTTTTCCATGATAGAAGTTTTGCTTATCGACGTCGGCCGTATCATTTAATAATTGCTCCGCTTTACTCGCTTGGCGAATCCAAATCCAACTCATCACGATAGAGGCAAAGATATTCATCAAGGCTTGCGCGTTCCCCGTCAACGCCATGGCTTTTTCGGTCTGTAAAACCTTGCTTAAATGCATTAGTACTTCATGTAAGTGACCCATATAAGGCGTCAGCTTTCCAGCGAGTTTTGCGGTTTCTGGTGTGCTGATAATTTCTAAATCTTGGGTGATTTCACGCTTTAATATTTGAATACCCAGACCACCTTTTTGCCATAACTTACGAAATGACAAATCTAGTGCCTGAACGCCATTTGTGCCTTCATGAATGGGATTAAGACGGTTATCACGCCAAAACTGCTCGGCTTGATACTCACGTGTATAGCCTGCGCCGCCCAATACTTGGATACCTAAATCATTGGCTTTTGGACCGTATTCAGACGGCCATGCTTTTAGTACTGGCGTCAGCAGGTCTAGCAACTCTGTCAATTCATTTTTTAACGTGGCATCTTCACAGGTATTGATACGGTCAATCAGATTTGAGCCATATAGACAGAGTGAAATACCGCCCTCGCTATAGGCTTTTTGCGCCAGCAGCATGCGCTTAACGTCACCATGCTGAATGATTGCCGTTGCCGCATCTTCAGGCTTATTATTCGGTGCGATTCTGCCCTGCGTTCTGTCTTTGGCATAATCGAGCGAATACTGATAACCGCGATAGCCAATCATCGCTGCACCAAAGCCAACTGCGATACGCGCTTCGTTCATCATTTTGAACATATAGCGCAGGCCAAAATGCTCTTCACCGATAAGATAGCCGTGACAATCGCCTGCATCGCCAAAACTTAACGCCGTAGAAGTTGCGCCGCGATAGCCAAGTTTATGAATAAGTCCAGTTAAATGGACGTCATTACGCTCGCCGACTGATAAATCATCGTTTAAACGATACTTGGGTACGGCAAATAACGAAATACCTTTGACGCCAGCGGGTCCACCCGGCACTTTGGCTAATACCAAATGCACGATATTGTCAGACAGTTCGTGATCGCCTGCTGAGATATAAATCTTGCTGCCTTTGATACGGTATGATCCGTCTTCTTGTTTCACGGCAGTGGTTTTGATATCGGCAAGCGACGAGCCTGCATGTGGTTCTGTTAATGCCATGGTGCCAGTGAATTCACCGGTTAGCATACGCGGCATAAAGGCATTTTTAATCTCATCACTGGCGAAATGAGAAATGACATTAATCGCCGCCGTGGTTAAAAACGGATAAGCGGTGGTCGATGGGTTGGCCGCCATAAAATAGCCTGCTACCGCCGTCATCACGGTTTCGGGTAATTGCATGCCGCCATCGTCAAAACTATAACGACCCGCGATAAAGCCCGACTCGCGAAAGGCATCAAAAGCAACCTTTACGTCGTCTATCATGCTGACTTTTTTGCCGTCAAACTGCGGCTCGTTTTTATCCGCTACGTGGTTGTGCGGTAAAAACAAATCGGTGGCGATTTTATTGGCAGTGCCTAATACCGCATCAAAAGTTTCACGGCTGTGTTCTGCAAACTTCGAATGCTTGGTTAAATGCTCAACCCCTAATACATCGTAGAGTTGAAACGGTAATTCAAAGTCGTTGATAAGTGTATCTGCGGCCATAGTCATTTCCCTATTATGATAATGATAAATAAGCGGTGATGAACAAGTGATGCATTGATATTAATCTAATTTAACGCCTTACCGTATTGTCATTTATGACATAATTATGGTCAAATAAGACAAAACTGATATACAAATTTGGGAAAAACTACTAATAAACTGACGTTTTAAATACGTCTTTTCATAGGAAAATAAGCGCTTATGCCCTACTTTAAACCCTTTAAGGTCATCATCGTTGGCTTCGATGGCGTGCTCGGCAGCGCCTTGACAGGCGCATTAGATTTATTTTCGTTTACTGGAGTGAGTTGGCAGCGGTTTTTGGATGAAGAAGTAGAACCAAGGTTTAACGTGCAAATTGCCAGTCTTGGCGGCGTTGATATCAGATGTAGCAACCGCTTAATCATGCAAGCGCATGGCGATATTCAGGAAGTCACAGAGTGCGACTTATTATTAATTCCAACCATTGGCGATTCCATCGATAAAGTCTTGAGCCAAAATAACGCTCTAATTCCGCATTTGCAGCGACTGGCAAATACCAAAGCCGATATCGCTAGTAACTGTAGCGGCGCGTTCTTTTTAGCAAAAGCAGGCTTGCTCGATGGCAAAGTAGCTACCACCCATTGGGGTTATGCCAGTAAGTTTAAGGCAGATTTTCCACTGGTTGATTTGCAAGAAAACCAATTTGTCACTCAATCAAAAAGCCAGTCAAAAGAACAATCGGGCAATATATTTTGTGCGGCAGGCGGTAGCGCCTTTTATGACTTGGGATTATTGTTAATCGAGCGTTATTGCGGGCGTGAAATTTCTACCCAAGTGGCAAAAACTCAGATTATTGATAGTAAACGCGGTAATCAAAACAGCTATACCAATGTGACATTGCATAAACCGCATGCGGACCAATTGGTTCAGCGAGTACAAGAGTTTATCGAGGAAAACTTCAAACAACCCATTCAAGTTAGCGGCTTGGCAGCGATGGTCAATATCACCCCGCGCACACTGAATAGACGCTTTCAATCCTGCGTGGCGATGCGCCCGATTGAGTATATTCAAGCAGTGCGCATTGAGCAGGCAAAGCGTTTATTAGAATTGGGCGATGTGACGATTAAATCACTCGCGGAGCAAGTTGGCTACGATGATATCTCCTCATTTACGCGGCTGTTTAAACGCGCGACTGAGCTGACCCCAAAAGAATATCAGGATAAATTTTCACGACTGGCGATTTAACTTGATAGTAGACTTTTTAGAAGTCATACGTGGCTGCAATAAATTTATCACAGCAACAATTTTTATATCATTCATTGGATATAAAAACGATACAGCGAGATGAAACGTTGTTTTTCGCAGCCTCTGTCGGCGTAGGCACAGCACGCAAGAAAAACAACGTTTCATTGAGCGACTTGATAGCTACGTATCTGATTTATTTGGATTTGACTATAGGCTTAAACTTTTTTGCCACAAACCTTCGACATAAATGGCATCAGCTTTAATCGTTGGATAGTCGCTAAACATCAATTGATAGCCGCCCGCAGTATTTGTGCTTATCTGACACGTGGCTCCCAGTGGAAAGCTGTGTTTTTGGGCAATATGACCAAAGCGCATGCCGCTATAAATCGGCAATCCTGTTAGCTGATGCAATTGACGAATCACGGTGGCGACATCATAACGCTTATCATAACTGTCCTCACCGCTACCTGATAACGCACCGAATACAATCGCTTGCTGACCTTTAAACACCCCTGCCAAATACAAATCATAGAGCATGCGCTCGATGCGGTAAGCTTGCTCGCCGACGTCTTCTAAAAATACGATACCATCTTTGATCCGTGGCAAATACTCACTACCTGCCAACGCCGATAACACGCTTAGATTCCCACCCCACATAGTACCGGTTAGAGTTTTTGGCTCAGAATTTGTCAAAATACTGGGTAAATTTACACTGGTTAAAGACGCATCTGCTATATTAATCGTCAAATTAGAATTGGTTAATGCTTCTACGAATTGGCGACAGCTGACTTGATCCGGTTTGGTTTTGCCAAACTCGCTATAAAGCATTGGCGCCGCAAGCGAGCTCATGCTACCTTTTGCCAGTAGCGCACACTGGATCGCCGTCACATCGCTAAAGCCCGCCAGTATCGTACCGCGCTCCTTCATAATACGCCCAAGCGTTGACCAATCCACCAATGGTAATACTCGCACTGCACCGTAGCCACCACGTACCCCAAGTAGCAGTTTAGGTGCTTTTATCGCACCCGTAGCGATGTTTTGCAAGTCACTGGCACGCTGCGAATCCGTACCCGCAAAGCGCAAATACTGCCGTTTGGTAATTGCCGGATTATCCACTTTAAAACCCGCGCAGGCTAAACGCTCTAACGCCAACTCATTACGTTCGTCACTACCACCGACATTAGAGCTAGCAAAAAGCCGCGTTTCAATCGTTGGGACGATACATCTTGCTGGCGCTGGTTGTGCCTCACCTTTAAAAGACAAATGCTCATCTGAAAACGCTGTTGGTAAATCATCCTTGGTAAGCTGCGTACCGCTATCTTGCTCAATAGCATTTGTAGCCAACGCCCGAGTGATATTTTGCGTCGCTAGAAGCCCTGCTCCGGCACCAATACCAACGTGACGTAAAAACTGGCGACGATTTAACTTGGATGATATCTTAGTCATGATGCTACCTTTTTTACCGTTTAATTGCTGCTTACCCTAGCAACCATTATTGAAACAAAGCGCGTATTATAACGCAGGTTGGGATACTATTTAGTACTCGAGCAGTATAGAACGCTTAAGTCAGGAGCATTTGGCATTTTAATAGACAACAAAACGATACAGAGTTACTTGCCGTCTTATTTGGCTACAGACCCGACTCTTGCTATAGTAAAGCGCGTTGAACAACAAACAATAATGATAGATATAAAAGGATTATAAAGATGGCTGAGCAAGAAAGTGCAAAAGAGAAAGACAATAAAAGTCTGATCGATAGTATTAAAATCATCTTAGGTAAAGAAGATAAGCTGAAGGATCAACTCGAAAAAGAAAAAGGTCTTGAGAGTTATGCCAAGGACTTGCTCCTGCTGATGAGCTTAGTCAAGGACTACTATAAAGGCAACTATCACAATATCCCTTATAAAACCATTTCAGCAGCCGTCGTTGGCCTGCTTTACGTGATCAACCCTATCGATATCATTCCTGACTTTATCCCCTTTATCGGTCATATCGATGACGTCTTGGTACTCAGATTTTGTCTGAAACTTGTAGAAAAGGATTTGGCAAAATACAAAAGCTGGAAAGATAAGCAAACAGAAGCTAAAGACGACAACTCAAAGCCTAACGATAAAAAACTTGAAGATAAAAGTAAAAGCTTAAAAAAAGCAGATAAATAACCTGATAAGCAATCCCATAAAAAACACGGTCAATGACGCCTGCACTGACCGTGTTTTTATAGGCTTAAAATAGAAAATTTTAAATATATTTAAGCACTCAGCCTTTTAATTTTTTATTAATCAGGCACATCATAGCTTGGCTTTTCTGGATTTAGACCAAACGAGTAGACAAAGGTGCCTATAAGGCTATTAATGATAATAAATGGCAAGTCAATAGCCACATGGCCGAGTAAATAGCGACCGATGAGCCATGACACAATCAGCATAATTACGAAAAATGCGCCGAGATAGCCCAAGATAGTGGGATGTTTGAGATGATAAGGCTGCTCAGGTTTTGGCTGTTTATCGAGGATATAGGTTCTTACTGCCCAACCGGCCGCGTAACAAAATCCGCCTAACACCACATAACTAAAAAAATTCATATTGCCCGACTCTGATTAGAGGGTTGTTTATCATAAATACTGCTTTATAAAGGCCAATTACATACCGTCATTGACGTTATCAATAACGATATTGGCGTGAGGATTGGCTAAAATATCGGTATTAACGTCATCACATTCGACGCGATAAATGGTATTGGCACCGCGATAAATGTAAGACAAGTACTCACTATCTAGTAGCGGATCGATATTGGCATAAACAGGCTTCACATGCGCCAACACCAGCACTCTGTCTGGACGACCAATCACCGCGTCGACATTGTCAGGGTCGATAGAAAAATACGTCGGGATATCACTTTTTGCAAGCACCTCTAACGGTTCAGCGTCATCCCAAACGCGCTTAGCGCTGGCCGGCTCTTTCATTTGCATAACCCAACCGCCGCCCTGTTGGCTGACTTTTATTTGCGCTGGCTCATCATGGCTGACCGTATAGCAGCCTGCAAATATGGATAAATCCGCTGGCGCCTCAGCTTTTTTGGCATCAGCCGGCGTATTACTGTCATTACAGGCACTCAAAAACAGCGCGCTACTTGCGACCAGAGCAACCATTAAGGGCGTTAATTTTTTATTCAAAACACTCGAGCTTACGGACATCATCGATTTATCCTGCATTGGTACATAAAAGCTTATATTGTGCATATTGCGCTAAGGTATGTCCGCACAATCACTGCTATTTTAACAGAAAACGGCAGCGTTACCGCTATGATATGTGCTTTTGCCCTTTTATGGTTTTTATTCCTAGCAGTCACTGATAGATAAGCGACCATAAACAAGCAAGATTTGCTATACTCAACCCTAAAATAGATGGTGCTAGCCTGTGCAAAAATAACGCTAGAAACCCTCTTTGCTCGATGTTTATTACTTATTAGGCTCATACTTTTTTATGTCAGAAAACTCTACTTCAGCGCGTTCATTTAATACGAGCAATCCGCTTGCTGCCAAAGCAAATACGACGGTTGCTTATACCGACGGCGCTTGTAAAGGCAATCCAGGTGCTGGCGGCTGGGGCGCGCACTTAATATTTAGCGATGGGCAGACGCAGGATTTGTATGGCGGTGAACAAGTAACCACCAATAATCGCATGGAGCTGATGGGTGCGATACAAGCATTGACCCATAGCCCGCGTGAGCAAATCCTTGAGATTTGGACAGACTCAAGCTATGTCAAAAAAGGCATCACCGAATGGATTGAAGGCTGGAAAAAACGCGGCTGGAAAACGGCCAGCAAAAAACCGGTCGCCAATCAAGACCTTTGGCAGCAATTAGATGCGCTATGCCAGCAGCGCGATGTCGCTTGGCACTGGGTGAAAGGTCACGCCGGACACGCGGGCAATGAAAAAGCTGACGAGCTAGCAAACTTGGGCGTGACGTCTAGCAGTGAAGATTTGAAAACCGCTAGCTTGCAAGATTCTGCTAAAAAAAAGACCGACTGATGACTGATAACAAGCAGAGTCCGAGCAATGATTGGTTAAAATTTGACCCATTAGGCTTTGATATGATGGATGATGAGCTTGATGAGTCGCTATTAGATGGCCAAAATCTTACTGACGATATGGTAAATACAATAACAAATACAATGGCAAACACAGATATGTTAGTGGAAGAGAATCACAATCCGTACAATGCTAGCGAACCCATGAGACACACCGATATGCCAGATATAAATACCAATATGGATACTGAAGTAGAAACTAAAACGGAAGCTCGCATAGACACGGACACACCGACATTCGATGGTGACACTAGCCGAGCCAATCCGCATTTTATACCCCTGCTACCCAAACCTATCCACCGCCATGAATCTGACCGCCAGCTCATTATGGATACGGAGACCACCGGTCTTGACCCTATGAAGGGCGACCGCATTATTGAGGTCGGTATCGTAGAGTTAGTCGGGCGTAAATTTACCGGCGAGAAACTGCACGTCTACATCAATCCGCAGCGCGGAATGGATGAGGAGGTGATTCGTATTCACGGAATCTCTGAAGCGTTTTTAACCGATAAACCGACCTTTGATCAAGTGGCTCAAGCGCTTTATGACTTTATGGACGGTGCCGAAATCATCGCTCATAACGCTACCTTTGATATGAACTTCTTAAATATGGAGTTTGCCAAAGTTGGCATGCACGACTTTGCCGAGCGCGTACGAGTGACCGACTCTTTGATGATGGCAAAACAGCAATATCCGGGGCAAAAAAATACCCTAGATGCTCTGGTTCGTCGCTTAGATGTCGGTAAACAAGACCGTACTTTCCACGGCGCGTTACTTGACTCGGAGATTTTGGCGGAAGTTTATCTGGCGATGACCGGCGGGCAAGTCACGCTAGCGATTGAGGAAGATACCCAAGCCGATGGCGGACATACTGCCCATGCAAACTTTGCCGATTTGGCGGCTTTATTGCTCGAGTCAAGCAGTAATGACAGCGCCAATCAAGGCTGGTATGCGTCGCTTGCGGACGATTATCCTGCGCTTAAAGATAAAATGTAATCCGTGAAGCATAAGTCATTAAAACGGTTTTTTATATGAACATAACGCCTTATACTGACCGTTAAGTAAGTAAATCTTGATTGTTATGCCGATAAGCGTTAAAACCTTATTTATAGACATTTTCAAATGCTCATCTAAACCTTTGCTATTTTCATCAGTACGTCATGGAAAAAAACAACTATGAATCCTTCTACACAAATGAAATTAACCGCCCCGACCTTGAGTGTGACTGATTTTAACCTACCATCGCTGCATTTATTGCACGATGAAATTAAGGTCATTTTAAAAGATACTGAAATTCATTTGGGCGAATTTAATGATGACGATAGCCAAGCGCCTTTATTGTTAGACTCTATTATTGTCCTAAAACAGCTGTCTTGTATTTTTCAGCTGATATCTTCGGTCGGGGCAGAAGTGCTCAATAACGCCATCGTCAATGGCTTGCAAAAACTTTATGACAGCCGTGATAATAATGATAATGCTTTGATTATGGATTTATCAGAAGCCATTATGACGCTTGATCGTTATATTGAGTTTATTTTGCTGACCGAATCGGTAGAGCCGACTTTACTCCTGCCTATCATCAATAGACTCAACGCTCATGGGCAAGCAGCACCGATCGATGCCGATTATTTTGCCGCGTTTGGTCATAGCAGCGTCATTATCGCTAATCCTGAAAACAACTTTCAACCGCTTAACGAGCTCAATCTTGATAGCGAATTATTAACTTATGCTTATCGTAGTGGACTTGGCGTTGCCTTATTAAATCAAGACGGTAAGGTAAGTGAGGATGAGCAGCAAAAGCTCGATGCGATGTCGGCAGCGTGCGCCTTGATAGCAGCAAATACCAACAGCCTGTTTTGGCAAGCAGCCACCGCTGCCGTTACGGATATTGCCAGCATTTTGCCGCTAAGCTTAAGCCAAAAACACACGCTTATTTATTTAGAGCAGCAGTTTCAAAGCTATCTGCCAGTAATGGACACGCGCTTTGCGCACTTGGTCAGCTTTGCTTGCCAGCGCGATACCAAAGAGGCACAAACGCTGCGTGAACTATATGCCGCCAATCAATTGGAAGACTCACAGCGCAAACAAATGGCGCGCTTCTTATTTGGACCCAATCGTGCTTTAACCGATACCTTAAACACCATTATTCAAGCGCAAATCAACACTATCAAAGAAAATGTCGATAGCTACGCACGTGGTGATTCTATCAACCCTGTCGATATGCAAACCTCGCAAATCACCGAGCAACTGACTGAGCTGCGTTCAGCTTTTCAATTATTAGGTCTGGCAAATGCTGCAAACAGTCTCAATGCTGCCGCAGAAGCGGTGAAAAAATGGCGCGCGCCTACGCCAGAAGATTTTGACCATTTATTACTCGCTTTGATGCACGCAGAAAACGCCACTATCGCCATGGCAGAGATGCATACCCCTGGGGCAATCTATTTACCTTTGAATAATCCGCATATATCATTGCATCAGCTGAATACTGCCTATGATACCCTGATACAAGAAAGCCGTACGGCGATTGCCAGCGCCGAACAAGCCATCACCGATTATTTGGCTGAGCCTGAGCGCGATGTATTAAATATTCAAAATATTCCTGAAATGCTGCGCCAAGTGTCAGGTGCAGTGCGCTTTTTACAGCTGCCAACGCCCGCCAGTATGCTTAGCCAATTGGCAAGTTATTTACAGCAGCGTATTAATAGTGGTGCACGTCTAGATGATGGTACTTTGGCTTATATTGCCGATGTCATTATGGCCGTTGACCATCATTTAGATGGCTTTGAGCATAATCGTCCTGTCAGCAAACAAGCGTTAGATGTCGGGCAACAAAGCTTAAGCCAACTGCTTGCGGCATAATTTTAGTGTATTAGATAGATAGCTTACTTATTTAGTTATCATCTAACTGCTTATTTTAAACAGACTCCTACCCAAACGGATAAGAGTCTGTCTTTGATTGTTTGGAAACTGAACCTATGAGCCATGCCTTTATACTTCGTGACGAGACGATTTTATGCCGTCAAACGCTTCATGGCTGGTGGCCTATGCAGGTTGAGTTACCACAGTCTGATATCGATAACCCAGCGTTAAACACTCATGACACTCATAGCACGCAGCGAGCCTATCAAGTTGGCCGAGTGACACTATTTGAAAGCTTAGCGCCGACTCATTGGCTACCTAATGATGATAGCCGTCAAAACAAAAACAGCTTGACTGCTTTTGAAAGCGAAACTGCTAATACATTTACTACTAATGCTTTTACGTCAAAAGCTACCTTAGCAATGACTTATGATTATGCGATAGCAAATCATGTTACGTTGCCTAAAATTTTAGAAAATGCTGAGTTAGAAAGTCGCGGTTTAACAAGCAATAATAAAGAAAAAAATACTTTAGGTAATGACGAGTGTGCTTTTATTGCGTATCGCCTGCTTATTACACAGCTGCCATTTGCCTTATCTGACCAACTTAGCCAAGCCATACAGTTGTTACGCTGGCAAGCAGACACACGGTTTTGTAGTCGCTGCGCAGCTCCTGTTGTCCATGCCAACCACGGTGAGCGCGCGATGGTCTGTCCTGTTTGCCGCTTACGTCAGTATCCACGTGTGCAGCCGTGTATCATTACCGCCATTACCCGACCCAATCCACAAACGGGTGCCATGCAAATTTTATTAGCGCACCATCATCGTTATGGGCAACAAAAAACCCCTCAACAAGCGCTACAATATGGTTTGATTGCCGGTTTTGTAGAGGTCGGTGAAAGTTTAGAGCATGCGGTGGTACGTGAAGTGACAGAAGAGGTAAATATTAGTCTCAAAGACATTCGCTATGTCAGCAGTCAACCTTGGCCATTTCCGTCCAATTTGATGCTCGGCTTTCGGGCGGCGTATGCGGGTGGAGATATCGTCATACAAGAAGACGAGCTGTCACACGCCGATTTTTTTGACCTGACAAATTTACCAAAAATACCGTTTAAAGGTAGTATTGCCTATGCGCTGATTGCACAAATTGCTCATGAACAAGGCATCTCGCTCTAATCGATATTTAATTTATAAGACCAAGATGTCTTTTATTAAATATCAATGCTCTTGATAAATAACGCTATTACCCTGTTTTCTCATATTAGCACTTAGTACTAATATAAAGGTTTTACATTAAATGCAAAGCACTACCAGTAACAACAGCAATCTTATCCGTCTCGCCAATTTGCCTATCTTGTTCGATAGCTTGGACCTAGAGCGCTTGCCTACCGCAACCCAAGCAAAGATTGCGCGTATTGATGCCTGCCTACCGCAAACCCAATGCGGGCTTTGTGACCATGCCGATGGCTGCTTGCCGTACGCGGTGGCGATTGTTATTGATAATGAGCCTTATAATAAATGTGTGCCCGGCGGTCAGCCGGTGACCGATGCGATTGCGCAAATCATCAATCAAGATAGTAGCGATACACAACCACTTAACGCTGAGCCGTCAAAATGGCCGATAGATGTAAGCTCTCAGCGTCCAGTAGAAGTGCGCGCGGTGATTCGAGAAGATGATTGTATTGGCTGTACCAAGTGTATCCCCGCCTGCCCTGTTGACGCCATCGTCGGGACTGGTAAGCATATGCATACTATTTTTACGGACTTATGCACGGGCTGTGAGCTATGTATCGCGCCCTGCCCAGTTGATTGCATAGACTTAGTCACCGTTGAGCGTACCCAATCGACAGCTGAACGCACGCTTGAACAAGAGGATTTGCGCCAACGTTATCATACGCATTTAAGACGCGTTAGTAAGCAGCTAGCGGATAGCAGCAATAGCAAGCCGGTGGTCAGCATGGTAGAAGCCAAGCTAAATAATGCCGCCAGTCAATCGTTAAATATCAGCGAAGAAGAAGCAAAAAATACCATTGCCGCAGCTAAACTACGCAGTAAAATCAAGAAGTTAGAAAAGCAGCTGAGCGTACGGCCTAATGAGAGCAAACAGACGGAGCTTGAAGCATTACAAACTGAGCTTACCCAACTTTAATAACCCATCTCTAATTTTGAATAACCAATGAATAAAATAATGAATAAAACAGTGCTAACAATGCCATGAGTAAAACCGTTAAACATAAAACTGCCGATACGCCGCCATCGAGGCGCATGCCCAATCGTGATGTGCGGCCGTTTTTTGAGAAACTGGCGGCGACGATTGATGAGCCAGTGACTGAGCTCAATTATAACAGCAACTTTGAGCTGCTTATCGCGGTCATATTATCGGCGCAGGCGACCGATGTCAGCGTCAATATTGCCACCAATAAGCTTTATCCGGTAGCCAATACGCCTGAGTCCATTTTGGCATTAGGCGAAGAAGGACTAAAAACGTATATTAAGAATATCGGTTTATATAACGCCAAAGCCAAAAACGTCATCAAAACTTGCCGTGACTTGATTGAGAAGTTTGATAGCACCGTTCCTGATAACCGTAAAGATTTAGAGTCTCTAGCAGGCGTTGGGCGTAAGACGGCAAACGTGGTGTTAAATACCGCTTTTGGACAGCCGACGATGGCGGTCGATACCCATATCTTTCGCGTCGGCAATCGTACAGGACTTGCCACGGGTAAAAACGTCTTAATCGTTGAGAAAAAACTGCTCGAACGTATTCCCGATGACTTTATCGTAGATGCGCATCATTATTTGATTTTGCATGGGCGCTATACTTGTCAAGCTCGCACGCCAAAATGCGGCGCGTGTCCTGTTTATGAAGAATGTATGTTTAAAGACAAAGCCAAGTTTTTAGAGTTATAGTTTAGAGTTAAAAATTGAAGTCACCGTTTAAAACAATCATTTTAAACATTAGGGTATATATGATGCTTTTCATATCCACTGAAAATTGCTCATAACAAAACGAACCTACAGATAGCATGCTACTTAACGACTATAGGCGTATTGTTGAGGTTTACTTATCGTATAACAAGCGCAGCTCACTAGAGTTTTGTCACGTTTCGAGTTAGAATAAGCCTATTTTTAGCCTGATGCGCCAGATTAATCACCTCTTATATCATCAGGCAATAAACCCATTATAGGTAAATGCTTAGTATTAATTATCATTTATGCTAACGCATGGAAACTGGCTAAGTTGAACCATATTTTTAAAACCTATTTAGTAAATACCTTTTTTATAAACGAATTTAGCAGCACCCATTTATCAAAAATTTAACGCCGAGCAATTGATTTGTTTGGTCAATATTAATTAAAGCAGCGCTCAGACGTTATACTTTTTCCTATCTTTATTGATTCAATTAAGCGATCCCATTATGCGCGAATACAACTTATTTACCTCAGAATCTGTGAGCGAAGGTCATCCTGACAAAATGGCTGACCAAATATCAGATGCTATTCTTGATGCCATCTTACGTGAAGACCTTCATGCCCGCGTTGCCTGCGAAACACTGGTTAAAACTGGCGCGGTCATCTTAGCAGGCGAAGTGACCACGACTGCCAATATCGACGTCGAGCGTATCGTCCGTGATACGGTAAATGGCATCGGCTATCATCACTCAGACTTGGGTTTTGATGGTGAGACGTGTGCCGTTATTAATATGCTCGGTAAGCAGTCGCCAGAAATCGCTCAAGGGGTCGATCGTAGCAGCCCTGAAGAACAAGGGGCTGGCGACCAAGGTTTGATGTTTGGTTATGCCAGCAATGAGACTGAAGTATTGATGCCCGCGCCTATCGAATATGCGCACCGCTTGATGGAGCGTCAATCTGAGCTGCGCCGCGCTGGTGAATTGCCTTGGCTACGTCCCGATGCCAAAGCACAAGTGACCCTCAAATACGACGGTAATAAACCGATTGCCATTGATGCCGTGGTGTTATCAACGCAGCATGATCCAAGCATCTCACAAACAGATTTGCAAGAAGCGGTCATGGAATCGATTATCAAACAAGTACTGCCAGCAGACTTATTGCATGCTGGTACGCGCTATCATATCAACCCAACTGGCAAATTTGTCATCGGTGGTCCTGTCGGCGATGCTGGTTTGACTGGTCGTAAAATCATCGTCGATACTTACGGCGGTATGGCGCGTCATGGTGGCGGTGCCTTTAGTGGCAAAGATCCTTCAAAAGTCGATCGCAGCGCTGCCTATGCAGTACGTTATGTGGCCAAAAACATCGTCGCTGCCGGTATTGCCGATCGCTGTGAAGTACAAGTCAGCTATGCGATTGGCGTTGCTGAACCGACTTCGATTTCAATTAATACTTTTGGTACTAATAAAATCAGCAACGATGAAATTATCAGCTTGATTCGTAAACATTTTGACCTACGTCCTTATGGTATTACACGTATGCTCAATTTATTGCAGCCAATGTATCAGCAAACTTCAACCTTTGGACATTTCGGTCGTCAAGGTTCTGAAACTGCCTTTACGTGGGAAAAAACGGACAAAGCAGAAACTTTAAAAGCCGATGCAGGTTTATAAGACTGTTTCCATTTTTTAGATGTATTCGGTCTTTATACTTATCAATTTTAAAGACCGCTATGATATATTCAAATTTACTTACCATTCTTAGGAGTCGCTTATGTCTCAAGACAATATGCCAGACAATGCTCAAAATGACGCGCTAAACGACGCTTTAAATAATAGCCAAAATGACGAAATTGATACCGCTCTTGAAATCACTCCTGAAATGCAAGCGTTCTATCAACGTGCTGACGAAATCATTGGCGTCGCCAATAGTCAACTGGGCCCTAACGCTCACTCAGGCCAAGTTGGCGCGTCATTGCTGTATGCAGCAGCGCGTTATAGTGCGTCAGTTGCCTCGATTGGCTTTGTAAAAGGCGATGATTTTGCTAAAGAAAAAGACGATATCGTTGAGTTTTATACCAAACAATATCGCCAAATGTTAAGCGACAACTTGACTGATTACGCACAAAACTTTGATAAATATGTGCAGCTTAATAAAGAGGATAAACCTGCGCAGTAAGTTTATAAAAGCTCTAAGTTTATAAAAGCTCAGTCAAGAAACGTATAAGAATTAATATCAAAAGCCCAAGCCTTCGTAGCTTGGGTTTTTTGTTACTCTAATAATATGCTTATTAAATATCAGCGACGAATTAAAAAACGAATAGCACATTTGCTTTTTGTTTGAAACTGGCGTTTAATGCAAAAATAAATGATAAAAACGATATAAGGATATTTATTATGCGCGCGCTCTCTACTTTCAAACTTACAGTCACCATAAGCTTTATGCTAGCTTTAGCAGGTTGTAACAATATTAGTTCTAACTCAAACCCGATGCCTGATAGCACGCCCATTCAGCCGCCCGCCTCTAACACCAGTCAACCCCCAAAAGGCCTTGTAGCACAATGCCCAACCTTCGACCCTGCAAAAACCATGTGTACAGCGCAATACGATCCGGTCTGCGTAAAAACGCAAGTCGGCTCAGTGATAAGCTATCGTACGGCGGGCAATGCTTGCTCAGCTTGTAGCACTCCTGAAGCCGTCAGCTATGTCAAAGGTGAATGTTTATAGTGACAGTGTGGCTGTAAAATTGTCGTTGTGAAAATTACCAGTTTAAAACCTATAAATGATTAAATGTCCATAAAAAATCCTAAGACAACGATGCATCTTAGGATTTTGAATGACAATTATTATATTGTGTTTTTAAGTAAAACCAACGGCAGCTAACTACATGATTGGTTTAATAAAAACGATTTTAAAGCCGATATTTTTAGAACCGCTAACAGTAGGTTCGCTTTAAATCAATCAGTGCGACTGGGATGAGTTTTGCGTAGCCTCTGTGATAGCGGCAAGCAAGGAAAATTTATACCAGTTGCACGTGCTAACTCACGTATCTATTGATTTTACACCGACTATACGCAGCTTAATTAATCACCTTTAACAATTTTAGGCGGACCTTTTAATAAGTCCTCATCGACAAACTCACTGGCCGAATTATGGTCAGCTGACTCATCGGTAATATAACGCTGCTGATTGCGATATAAGATAAGTCGGTCGCGGCTCATACCGCGCAGTAACGCATACATCATCACAAAGATGACCAACGCAAAAGGTAGACCTGCCACAATAGCCGCCGCTTGCAGGGCATCTAAACCGCCCGCTGCCAATAATATGGCGGCAATCAAACCTTGCATCAGCGCCCAAAACAAACGCTGGATTTTGGGTGGATTGGTATCACCGCCCGCCGTCAGCATATCGATGACAAAACTGGCTGAGTCTGATGAGGTCACAAACCAAAGGACAATCATCACCACAATTAATAAGGTAATCGGTTTGGTCAATGGATAATATTCAACCAGCTTAAAGATGGCACTACCGTAATCGACTTGCACTGCCGCGACCAATCCTGGGCTAACTACCTCAGGATTCATGCCGGCGAGCAGCTCCATCTGTATCGCCACACCGCCAAAAGTCGTAAACCAAAAAAACAAAATCGTCATCGGAATCAGCAGCACGCCAAATACAAACTCACGAATGGTACGTCCACGGCTGATACGCGCAATAAAAACACCGACAAATGGCGATCAGCTGACCCACCATGCCCAATAAAATATCGTCCAAGCTTTTTGCCAATCGGTATTACTATAGGCTTCGCTCCACGTCGACAACGTGACAATGTTTGCCAAATAATTGCCCACGTTTTCTATAAAACTGTCAAAGATAAATAGCGTTGGGCCTAAAATTACCATAAACGCCAATAAAATAACGGTCAGCCCCATATTAATATCACTAAGACGTTTGATACCTTTATCAAGACCGAGCATCAGTGAACCACAAGCTAATGAGGTCACAAAAGCAATGATGATAAACTGTATCGTTAAAGTAGAGGGAATACCGAACAAGCCTTCAAGACCTGCGTTAATTTGCATAACGCCAAGACCTAAAGAGGTCACGACCCCAAACATGGTGCCAAACACGGCTAAGACATCGACCGTATGCCCCCATTTACCATAAATCCTTTGTCCAAGAATAGGATAAAGGGTTGAGCGTATCGATAACGGCAAACCACGGCGAAAGTGAAAGTACGCAAGCGACAGTGTAACAATGGTATAAATCCCCCCAATGTAAAAACGACAGATTCATCGCTTGTTTTGCCGACTCTAAGGTTTCTGCCTCACCAAGCGGCGGCGCCATAAAGTGATATAAAGGCTCAGCCGTCCCCCAATACACCAGTCCAATCCCGATGCCCGCCGAAAACAACATTGCAATCCATGAAAATAAGTATATTGCGGTCGCTCTGTCTGTTTGCCTAGACGTATATCACCGTAGCGACTGGCAGTCAAATAAATACAGAATACCAATGCCATATTGAATAAGATGATAAATAACCAGCGGAATTTTTCGGCGATAAAGGCCTGTAAGAAGCTAAAAAGTGTTGCTGCCGTTTCAGAAAATAACGAACCAAAGATAATAAAACCGACGATTAAGACACTTGAGGTAATAAACACCGGTTTATTTACCTTTGGAAAGGGTCCAAGTTTACTTACTTTTACTTCGTTCATTGGCTAAAACCTTAAATTTAAGAAAGGCTACCTTAACAAACTGCGCCCTAATTATCAATTTACTACAAGATAAGGGCGACTAGACTCTTTTATTAGTAATATGACTCGCAGTCTAATTAGTTATTTAAATGGCTATCGAGGTAGTAATTGCAGCAGCCTACCTTTATCGCCATCTTCTAATAACCACACTTGCCCATCGACAGTTAAGACACTACGAATTCGTTCACCCATATCATAGCGGTAGCGTTCGGCAGCGCCGTTATTGTCAGCAAACTTAACCACGATAAGCGCTTTTGATGACAAGCCGCTGATAAGGGCATTACCTTGCCACGCTGGAAAATCATTATATTTACCAGTCTGATAAATGCTAATCGACGACGGTGATATTACAGGCGTCCACGATATTTTTGGCGCGACGAAATCAGGGCGCGTATCATGATCAGGGATATCCGTCCCGGAATAATTGCGTCCGTTCGAGACCACGGGCCAGCCGTAATTATTGCCTTTTTCTATCAGATTAAATTCGTCACCACCGCGCGGCCCCATTTCATGCGCCCACAACCTACCTTTATCATCGAATGCCATACCAAGTACGTTACGATGACCAATCGTCCAAAATTGGGTAGCAATATCGCTACCATTTTGTGCAAATGGATTATCGGCTGGCACTGAACCATCGCCATGTAATCTGATAATTTTGCCCAGATTCACACTCATATCTTGGGCTGGTGTTTTTTCTTGACGCTCACCTGAGCTGATATATAAATACTGCCCGTCAGGTGAAAAAAGCAAGCGATGGCTATAATGCCCTTGTCCTTTTAGTTTCGGGGTTTGCTCCCAGATGGGCGTTACGGCTTGCAAGCGTGGCGCGTCAGTATCTAAGCCCGTTAATGTGGCTTTGATAACTTTTGCCCCAAATTTATTACTGTCGCTTCCTGTGCCCGCCTCGACATAGCTGATATAGATATTATTAGAAGTAGCAAAATCCGGCGCAAGAATGATATCGCCAAGTCCGCCCTGCCCGCCATATGCTACTTTTGGCACACCATTAACGCTTGTCTTTACACCTGTTGCCGTATCAACAATCAAAAGCTCGCCTGCTTTTTGGGTTATGAGCAGTTTGAGTGGCTGATTATGAATGCGAGGTAATGCGGTCATTGCCCAAGGTTCATCGAAGCTAGCGACCGTCTTGGTTGTAAAAGTAGGTTTTTCAGTATTGGCTAGAGACTCATTGACAGAGGCTTGCCCTTCTTTATACTCGGTCAAATCGTTATTGGTATTGACGGTGGCAGGATTGGAGCATGCAGAAGCACTAAACAGCAGTGATGTCATGACTAATGATAATAGTAATGGCGTGTTTGTCGATTTTTTATTGTTCATCATCCTGATTTATCTCCTTAGTTTTACCGTCTTTTTATGTGCCTTATCATTATTTATACCACAGTCAAAGCGCGCAAACGGTAAATAATATTGGCACAAAAAAAGCCCCTTACCTACCTATATAAAAATAGGCAAATAAGAGGTTTTTAGGTTTATACCATTTAGCAAATAATATTTAATCAATGCACGTTAAAACGAACGTTTATTTTAGCTCATTCTAAGCTTATCAAAGGTCAACTTATCATCAGCACCGACATCGATTTTGATGATATCGCCTGGAACAAAATCACCCGCCAGCAGTTTCAATGACAATGGGTTTTCGATCTCTTGCTGGATAGCACGTTTTAGTGGACGCGCACCATACACAGGATCGTAACCAACTGCCACCAGCTTGTTCATCGCATCGGCTGATAGCTCGATATCCAACTCACGCTCATGCAAGCGCTGACGCAAGCGATCCAACTGAATCGCCGCAATACCGGACATCTGCGACATACCAAGCGGATGGAAAACCACAATCTCATCAATACGATTGACGAATTCTGGGCGGAAATGCTGCCCGACCGACTCCATGACTTCCGCTTTGATATCCTCGTAGCTCTCACCAACCATTTCTTGAATTTTATGCGAACCCAAGTTACTGGTCATAATAATAACGGTATTTTTAAAGTCTACCACGCGGCCTTGCGAATCGGTCAAGCGACCATCGTCTAGCACTTGTAGCAAGATATTAAACACGTCAGGATGCGCTTTTTCGACCTCATCAAATAATATCACGCTATAAGGCTTACGGCGTACCGCTTCGGTCAACGTACCGCCCTCTTCATAACCGACATAACCTGGAGGCGCGCCCACCAAACGGCTAACGCTGTGTTTCTCCATGTACTCACTCATGTCGATACGAACAATTGCATCCTCACTATCAAACAAGAAGTTCGCCAGTGATTTGGTCAACTCCGTTTTACCAACACCCGTTGGCCCAAGGAACAAGAACGAACCTGAAGGACGATTCGGGTCGGACAAACCAGCTCGGCTACGACGCACCGCATTGGCGACAGCTTCGACAGCTTCATCTTGACCGATAACGCGCTCGTGGAGTTTTTCTTCCATCGCCAGCATTTTGTCACGCTCGCCTTGCATCATCTTGCTCACTGGAATACCAGTCGCCGCTGCTACAACTTCGGCGATTTCGTTATCAGTGACTTTAGTACGTAATAACTTGCCGCCCAATGCGTCCTCTGCCTGCTCTTTTTGCTCAGCCAAATCAGACTCGTGAATACGGCGCTCAAGCTGCGGAATGGTTTCATACTGCAGCTTACTCATGGTCTCGTAGTCGCCTTCACGACTGGCTTTGTCATAAGCAATACGCGCTTTATCCAGCTCGTCTTTTAGCTGCTGACTGCCTTTAACCAGCGCTTTTTCTGCCTGCCAAATCTCATTAAGATCCGCGTATTCTTTTTCTAACTCTTCAATTTGGCTATCAAGTACTTTACGCTCTGCTTGCGCGCCCGCGTCTTCTTCGTTTTTGAGTACTTCACGCTGCATTTTTAACTGAATTAAACGGCTATCTAGCTTTCCGAGTGCTTCAGGTTTGCTGTCCATCTCCATACGTAGGCGACTTGCCGCTTCATCGATCAAATCAATTGCCTTATCTGGCAATTTGCGATCGGTAATATAACGATGGCTCATGCGCGCTGCCGCAATAATCGCGCTGTCTTGGATATCGACACCGTGATGCAACTCATAACGCTCTTTTAGACCACGCAAAATCGCAATGGTGTCTTCAACCGTTGGCTCATCGACCAATACTTTTTGGAAACGACGCTCAAGCGCAGCATCTTTTTCGATAAATTGACGATACTCGTCCAAGGTCGTCGCACCGACACAGTGCAGCTCACCGCGAGCAAGCGCAGGTTTTAGCATGTTGCCTGCATCCATCGCGCCTTCTGACTTACCAGCGCCGACCATGGTGTGCAGCTCATCAATAAATAAGATGACATTACCTTCTTGCTTGGCTAAATCACTAAGAACCGCTTTGAGACGCTCTTCAAACTCACCGCGGAATTTTGCCCCCGCAATAAGCGCCCCTAAGTCTAACGACAACACTTCTTTACGGCGCAGTCCTTCTGGCACATCACCATTGATAATTTTTTGCGCCAAACCTTCAACGATGGCGGTTTTACCAACACCTGGTTCACCGATGAGCACAGGGTTGTTTTTGGTACGACGCGATAGCACCTGAATGGTACGGCGAATCTCTTCGTCACGACCAATCACCGGATCGAGCTTACCAAGCTCCGCCTGCTCAGTTAAATTAATGGTATATTTATTCAACGCATCACGCTGATCTTCGGCGTTTTGATTATTCACCGTTTCATCACCTCGCAGTTGCTCAATGACCGCTTTTAGCTTACTTGCCGTCACCCCAGCACTTTCAAATATCTTTTTGGTGTCGCCTTGCTCAGCAAGTGCCAACATCACCCATTCAGTGGCGATAAAATCATCGCCCTCTTTTTGCGCTTGGCGATCGGCCAAGTTCAAAATCTTCACCGAATTTGGGTTTAGATTAACGTCACCAGTTGGCTCGCTAATTGTCGCCTGATTGTCAAGCGCTTTTGCCACGCCATTTTTTAATGCTGGAATAGACGCGCCGGCTTGCTGACAAATAGATAAGTTAGACTCATCTTGTAGCAATACGGCCAGCAAATGCACAGGGTCAATCCCAGTGTGGTCGCGACCTAGCGCCAAACTTTGGGCTTCTTGAATCGCTGATTGCAATTTTTGGGTAAATTTCTCGAATCTCATAGTGTGTCCTTTAATAATTAATAGTCGTTTGTATCTGCTAGTCGCTGCGGCTTTTTATAAGTATTAAGGTGCCGCAAGCTTTTCGTTGTTATCTATATAAGGTTTGTTGAGTAATATTTCAATGTCATTTTAACTATTGTCAATAGTATTTATTGACTTGTTGGTATCGACCTATGCAGCACATATATGAGCAAAGGTAAAATCTGCAAAAAAAAATTAAACCTTACTCATAACAATGATATAACTTCAAAGTATTAATAGGCACATTTATAAGAGATTTCAAGAGAAATTAGTAAAGAAAAATTAGGAAGTCTTGAGGCTGTACAAACACAGAGAAATATATTTTAGCAGACGACTAAAACAGTCAAATGCGGGAAATTAACAAACTATTTATTCTACAATTTCGATCGGTGTACCAACATTTACCGCAGCCATGATTTCATCCATCTCATCATCGGTCACGGCTATACAGCCTTCCGTCCAATCGCGTTGCTGGTTCAGTAGACCCAATGCACCAAAACCGTTTTTTTGCCCATGAATCATGATATCACCGCCAGCACTGACACCTCGCGATTTGGCTCGGGCTTTATCGGTAGTATTGGGGTAGCTTACGTGAATAGAGCGATAGAATTTAGATTTTTCATTTTTATAATCGAGTGTATAGCTGCCAACAGGGGTACGCTGGTCGCCTTGTTGTTGCTTATGTCCAATAGGATTACCACCGAGCGCAATATGATAAGATTTAATCACCTTATCATCACTTAGTAGCTGCAGGGTACGAGCAGATTTATCGACGAAAACCTTATCAATAATAACGTCACTAGGAATGGTCTGCGGTTGATTGGCAGTATTCTTAGTAGTAGCGATGGCACTTGTGCTAAAAATGGCAAGGCCAAGCACTATCGCAATAGAACACCAATTTGAATATTCCCTAAAATTTGGACGAAAAAATAACATAGGCTTTAATCCATATAACTAGGCCGTGTTGAACATTGGATATAAATTTCTGGCAAAAAAATAGCGAACGGTTAAT
>NZ_DJUD01000028.1:0-24701 GCF_002439405.1 Psychrobacter sp. UBA6291
CATACTTTTTAGAACACCACCCGTTAATTCAGGTCAGACGCTTGGCTTAACCGCCGCCTGTTTGAGCAGTAATTGTAATGCTTCGCTAACCATCAGCATCGCGACCACTGAGGTGACGACGACCGCCGAACCATAGCCACCGCAGTGTAAACCGCCTGTTTGACAGCTTTTATCAACACGCGGTGGCTCTGTCGAATAGACACATTTGATGCCAAATTTTTCTTTAAGCGCACTATTAATCCCTTTTTCGTGGCGCAGCTTATTGCGTAGCTTTGCCAACAGCGGATCTTGATAACTGTCCCGTAAGTCGCTTATACGAATCTGGCTTGGGTCTATCTTACCACCTGCTCCGCCTGCACACACCAATTTTAGTTTGTTAAAGCGGCAGTGCAGTACAATAGCAAGCTTAGCATTCATATCATCGACACAGTCTAAAATAACAATCGGATTTTTTTGCATAGCCATTTTTGCTTGCTCGCGCGTGGGCAATAATGCTGCGACATTTTCAGGTGTTAAAAAATCATCTATCAGATTTATTTTAACTTTCGGATTAATCTCACGGATACGTGTGGCCATTGCCGCGATTTTACTTTGCCCAAAAGTACTGTCTAATGCGGGCAGCTGACGATTGACATTTGACGCCACCAATATATCCAAGTCAATCAATGTAATCGTCCCAACGGCGGTACGCGCCAGCGCCTCTGCCGCCCAAGAACCCACTCCGCCAACGCCAATAACATAAACGTGCGCTGCGGCAAAGGTATCGACAGCAGAGGCACCGTAAAGGGTTTGCGTGCCTTTAAAACGGCGCTCATACTGCGCTGACGATTCATCAATCACATCGACGCTATTAGCAGCAAGTTGTTGCTCGCTGCGCGCAGTGACCTCTTTATTAACTAAAGTATCTGTTTGATTTATAGTTTGCTGCAATTGTGTCTCTTCGGTCATAACAAATTAAAGCTCGATTAAAAGGTTGTTTATTATTAATAAGTATTTTGGACTACTTTTAAGATGGATAATGCCAATTGGTACGTAAAGCACTGCAACTGTTGTGCCACAATTGCTCGGCAAGCCTCTCGGTTGGCACCGCAAGTAATTCACTTAAACTGCCTAGTACGTAAGGTAAGTTGGCTGGGACATTTCTATTATGAGCGGGCGCATCGCCCCATTCATCATCTGGGCTTTGCCCAAGTGCTGACTGACTACCGATTGAGTCTTGGCACATTATCGGCGTCATAT
Organism: Psychrobacter sp. UBA6291; assembly: GCF_002439405.1. Classification (NCBI taxonomy): domain Bacteria; kingdom Pseudomonadati; phylum Pseudomonadota; class Gammaproteobacteria; order Moraxellales; family Moraxellaceae; genus Psychrobacter; species Psychrobacter sp. UBA6291. The sequence continues at coordinate 1,240 of NZ_DJUD01000028.1, forward strand.
CTGGGCAATCTGTCTCGATGACCAAACACCCAATACCATAAGTATCGACCGCTGCTTGAATCGCACGGCGTAGCTTTTTGGCATTGGGATTGGTCACCTGACCGGTCACCCCAAGCTTAAAGCCCAACTTTACAAAGGCTTTTGCTTCTTGTTCACCGCCACTAAAACTATGAGCAACGCCGCCAAGCTTATGGGCATCATAGTCATGCGCCTTTAACAACGCCAATGCTTCAGCATGCGCTTTACGAATATGTAGCATGACAGGTAACTGGTGGCTAACCGCCATATCCAATTGCGCTTTAAAAAAACGCGCTTGCTTGGCGACCATATCAGGTTGTTTCATCTCATCCGTAAAGGTATCAAAGCCGATTTCACCAATGGCTAAAGGACGCTTGTTATTTAACATCTGCGCCATGTTTTCTAAATGCTCATCCGTATGCTGATCGATATAAAAAGGATGCAAACCTAGGGCAATATACGCATGCAGAGACATTTCTTTTTGCTTAAATGCCTGTTCTGAAACAGCATGTGCCTGTTTATCAATAAATTCTTTAGTTGCGTATAAACGGTCAAAGTGTCTGTGTAAATAACCGACCAATACCAAATGGCGCACGCCTCGCTGATACGCTTTTTGTATTTGCTCCTCTCTGTCGACATCAAACACAGGAGCGTCAAAATGGGTATGAGTATCAATGAGAGGAAAAATAGTAGGCAATTTCTCATTAGCGTTAAATGAGGCGTCAATCGCAGTCATCAATAGACTCCAAATTTAATAATTTTCATTATTTTTCTTAAATATAGACGTTTAATTCAAATTAGATAATTTATTAGCTGCTTTTTCGTCAGGCCCTTTATCATCGTTATTATTATTTGATAATTGGCTATCAGCCTTTTTACTACTACGCCGCGGAATCAGTAATAGAGCCATAGCGACCGCACTGAAGATTAACCATTTCTTTTTCTTTTGATGATCAAGATTGCTCATTAGTGCCGCCTATAGGTTCTAGCTACTTTTAAGATTCTAGCCATTTTTCACTTATTAGCTTAAAAATTACTAACTTAAACCAGTCTACTTAAATGACAGTTATCTAAAGAATTATCTTAAAAAATTGCTTATAAAAGCAAAAGGTTATTAGAAACATTATAATTATACGCCGCTGGAAGACGCCCTATGTTTATCTATGTTATGAATACGCAAGCTAATGTACGGCAACGCTATCATGCCGTACGTTTACTGATGTTCTTGATTTTATTTTAATCTAGAAGCTGTCGCTTGCCGCATTCACTCGCAAGCGCTCTATATTAGAATTTAGCGTTTTAAAGGATAAGTCGTGATACCACTAGTACTAGGTGTATCTACTTTAGTAAACCCTTGCGAAGTTGGCTTTGGCGTTTGGTCACGCTTAGGCACCAGTGGATTGAGGGGCATCAATTCATAGTCTGCGCTGACATTGCCATTCCAGCCTTCTGTACCACTAAGTGGCAGCTGTTTAATGGTACCGTTTTTATCGATAACCAGTTGCAGGACGCGCATCTGATTGTATTTGCGCTCAGTCACACTAGCGACAGCGCCGCCGTCACGTAAGATGGTCGGCTGTAAAAAGATGATTAAGTTACTCTTTTGCGTGCTGTCATTATCAGAGCGGAACAGCCGTCCGATGACGGGTACACTGCCCAAACCGGGAACTTTTTGTTGGCGAGTGGTGGTGTTATCGCGCATTAAACCGCCCAAAGCAATGGTCTGCTGATCATCGGCTAGGATGGTGGTGTTAATCAAGCTTTTATTGGTAATAAGACCGCTGGCATTGGCGGCGCTGCCGGGCACTACGGATGAGACCTCTTGCGAGACCTCTAGACGTACGGTGCCATTATCACCAATATGAGGAATGACATTTAGATTGATACCAATATCCTGGCGGTCAATGGTCTGAAAAGGATTGGTCGATGAGTCACTGCCGGTGGTATAAGAGCCGGTGACAAAAGGTACGTTTTGACCGACTAAGATACTGGCTTTTTCATTATCCAAGGTTAAAATTGATGGCATCGACAGCAGATTGGCGCTGGTCGACGAATCAAGCGCTTGTAAGATTGCACCATAAAACTGAGTGTTACCTTGGCTGTCTTTTTTACTATCACCGATGCCAATTAACGCTCCAGCAATAGAGCCCGCTGCTGCACTAATATTTGCGCCACCTGATAACGCGGCGGCGGCAAGCGAGACAGCACTCGCGCCAACATTATTAAAGTTGACCACGCCATAACCACTATTGGCATTACCCAGGGCCCACTGCACGCCAAGTTGGGTAGCGTCATCGCCTGAAACCTCAACAATCGCCGCTTGAATCAAAACCTGGGCACGGCGGCTATCGAGCTGAGCGACGGCATCTTCAATCTCAAACATCAGCTCGGGCGCGGCATTGACGATAACAGCATTTTGCGTTTCATCCGCGATAATGCTAAAAGGTCGCCCGCCAATACCATTACCTGTGCCACCTGAACTTGCAGTAGATAACGCTGCTCCCGTAGCGCCAGTATTGGTATTTGCAGCACTGTTGGTAAGCGCATTAGTATTATTGTTAAGGGCCGAGCCTGTACCACTGGCACCGTTTAGCGAAGCTGACTCTAAAGTTGAGGCTGCACCAGCGCTATTAATAGACTGACTGGCAAGCAAGCCGCGCAGCATCTCTGCAATGTGACCAGCACTGGCGTATTTTAAACGAAAGACGCGCAGACCACTTAAACGCCTCGAAGGCGTGGTGTCTAGTTGATTGACCATTTCTTGAACTTTGGCAATCATCTCCGGACTGCCTTTGACGAGCAGCCTATCGCTAGAGGTATCGGCGATGACTTTTAGCTGATTACTGCCACCTTGCGCTTGCCCGCTACCTGCGCTTGCCACCAAGGCGCTAATCAACTCCATCATACGCTCAGCGTCGACATGACGCAGCGGTATGACTTGCAAACTGTCATTGACGTTGCTGTCTAAATCGCGGATAAGTGCCGTTAATTGGTTTAAGCTATCAGCGCGGTCTGACAATACTAGGGCATTAACGCCCGGTACCGCTGCTGCATGGGCGGACTGCGGCATCAGCGGTCGAATGACGCCAAGCACTTCTGCCGCTTGGGTATTGGTCAAATAAATCACTCTTGTCGCTAAGGCTTCACCGACACTGTCCCCGCGTAAGTCCACCGCCACGCCAGATTGTTTGGCGACGTTATCTGGTACCAGCTTAATGGTTGTACCCGAATCGATAGCGGCAATACCATTAACCTGCATGACACTTAAAAACAGCTGAAAAATCTCGTCACGTGACAGCGCTTTATTGGAGATGACCGTGACGTTACCGTTGATACGCGGATCAAGCACAAAGTTTTGATTGGTAATGGTCGCCACTTCATTAATAAATGCTTTGATATCGGCATCTTGCAGATTAACCTTCCAGCTTTCTGCACTAACAAGCCCTGTGCTCGCTGCCCATAAAGGAACGGCTAAACATAGCGGCCGACACAAACGCATCAAACGCTGCAAGATATGGTACAAAGGCGTGACCGAAAAATTTTGAGAACTGACCATATTGATAATTACCTACAGTGATGACGCGGATATACTGATTTTCGTGCTTGCTGAATAAAAATTTTGCTGAATATTAATAAGAACCAAACTTATTACTTAATAACTGTTTTTTACTAAAACTGCTGGCGAATGGTAATAACTTGATCGCCGCGCTGTACTTCTATTTGCGCTTCGCCAGATTGTTTTACTTGCTGCAGTATACTGGCATCTTGGCCGGGATTGCTGCCAACGCTTTGACCATTAACAGTTAGTACCTTATCGCCCGGCTCTAGCCCTAAACGGTTACGCAGTTTGGCTGGCATGGCGGCGGTGACCTGATAGCTTTCTCCAGATGCCATCACTCCCATCCGACTTAAATAACTGGCTGGGTTTGACTGTAATTCGGTAACGGCTTCATCAATTGGCGACTGCGGCGCGCTTTGATCGGTTGCCTGACCATTTTCTTGGCCATTTTGCTCAGTTTCAGGATTGCCTTGCTCGGACATTGGCGCATTAGACAGGTTTGGCAACATACTATTATCGGGCAAACGCTGATTGCCCACCGCACCCGCCAGCATGGCACTTTGATCAAGCGGCATGGCTTCTGGCATTCTGATGACGACTTCTTTATCGTAAGCATCGGCGATAATGACTTCATTCCAATCGACGGCGACCAGCGTATAGTCACTGTCTTTTAAAGTGTCACCGATACGGTAATTTTTTACTTCGCCATTGACGTCCAGCATCGCCGAAGACAGACTCTCTGGTATGGCGATAAGTACACCTTTTAACAAAACATTGGGCGGCGGTTGTACGGGCGCAGCGATAGGATCAGGGTCCGCAAAAATGGCAAATAAACCACTATGATCTGTACTGGTGTTCGCCGTACTCTGTAAAGGAGCAAGCGGTAAGGTAGGCGCTAATGGAGCAGCTAGCAGCAACCAGAGTAAACGCGCCGCGCTCCAGCATAGCCAAACAATCGCTAATAGTAATAGTGCTGCTGCAAAGCGATTGAGGGTATTAATAACAGGTTTTAAACGGCTAGATACATCGGCAACATTCATCATCTAGCGCGCCCCTAAGCCACTAAGCAATGGCTGGCGCACACTGACTACAGGCGTATCTTGTGGGGCTTGACCTTTATATTCTGGCATATTTTCTAGTAGACGCTGAGTTAAGCTCACATCTAGCATATTGTCGCCATCGATATACAAATCGCCCAAGCGCTTATCTTGATTGTTGATAAGATTGACATGCAGCAGATTTTTATTATTTTTTTGCTCGGCACTGAGCTCAGCTCGCAGCGCAGGCATGGTGAGATAAAAAACCTTACCACCGCTAGGATAACCGACTTCGCCACCAACCCACGTTAACTGACCACTGGCCTCACTAAAACCGGCGGCGTTTCTATCTGAATTGCCTGCTTCAGAATTTTTAGCAGATTGACGTTTTAATGAAACGTTATTGACCTGAATGGGGGTATTAGGCAGCTGCCAATCGACCACATTTGATAAAGTTTCAGGGGCAATCTTACCGCTCATGTTTTGAATTTGCCATGAGCTGGTGCCTACTTTCACCTGACCATTTAAGCGGGTCTGCTCTGAGCTGATATCGACCTCTGCGCCTAATTTGCCTAATAGTAGATGCCATGGCTGCCACGACCACTCAGCAGCACCGGTAAGCGGTGTTGCTGACACAGGTAGCTGCCAAATCGCTGAGCCCTGCCATAAGTTGCCAGACACATGTTGTACATACGGCGTATCAGGGGCATATTTTTCAAGCAGCCACGCGGCAGGCATTTGCAACACGGCAAATAGCGCAAATAATATAAAGCCAAGTAGCCACCAGAGCTTGCGGGGACGCTTGTGAGACGACGTGGAAACGTGAGGCACGGTTAGCTAACTCTTATAGAAGACAAAAACGTCATTATCATAGCAAACAATGGCATACAGATGACAGAAAAAAAGCCAGTATCTTTGCACCAAAATAGTGGCGATAAAGAGACTGGCTTTTATCTAGCAACTTATTTTATGAAACCATCATAATTAATAATACATGAAAGCAGAATAGAATAAGCCTTTAACCAAGAGTTTTTAAATGGCTAGATGGCAAAATCCTCAAGCTTGCGACCTAACGCTAGTGCATCTACCAACCAAGTTGGTTTGCGTCCGCGCCCAGTCCAAGTTTCTTCATTATTATCGGTATTGCGATATTTAATGCTGCGTTTTTTCTCCAGCTTCTCGCCTGCTTGCAAAATCTCTTCGATGCTGGCATCGCTTTCTTCAGCGATTTTTTCAAACTGCATATAGGCGTCATATAAACGCTGATGCTGTTTTTCTTCAATCAATTGCTGCGCATTTTCAGTAATCGCGCGTAGCTCATCAACGTTTAAACTATTTAAATCTATGACGTTATTTTTGTTCATCGTAAACTCCACTTTTATATTAAGGTTATAACCGAGTTGGATTTTTACTAAAAACTTATGCGTAATAAAAATCGTAAGTAGCAGTAATATAAACAAAAATATAAACCGCCACAAGTATTGATTGATATTTAATAATAAATGCCAGTAAGCAAATATCTATTTCCAAAAAAATAAACTTTTATATTAAATAGAATTTATCATATAAAAAAAAGAGCCTCTAAATGTAGGCTCTTTTCTCTGATTTAATCAACACTATGGTCTAAGGTGTATCCTAGAATGGAATATCATCATCTACCGGACCGTCAGGCATTGCCGTCGGTTTTGACTGTGCAGGCGATTGAGCAGGTTTATTAAATTGGTTCTGCTGTGCAGGCGCATTTTGATTATTAAAGCTATTTTGGTTGCTACCCTGAGCGCCGCCTTGGTTATAACCGCCTTGTTGGTTATTTCCCTGTTGGCCAAAGTTATTTTGGCCACCTTGGTTTTGGTTCTGACCAGCAAAACCGCCGCCCTGATTGCCATAGCCGCCTTGGTTCTGATATTGGTTCGAGCCTTGAGCGCCACCAAAGCTGCCACCATCATTACTACCGCCAGTCGCACCATCGAGCATTTGCATTTGCTCAGCACGAATCTCGGTAATATAACGGTCTTGGCCGTTAGGATCTTGGTATTTACGCGTACGCAAGCTACCTTCGATATAAACCTTACTGCCTTTACGCAAATATTGTGCTGCGATTTCACCTAGACGGTTAAACAATGAAATGCGATGCCATTCCGTCGCTTCTCTTTTTTCACCGCTTTGCTTGTCAGTCCACTGCTCTGAGGTGGCAACCGAAATGTTGGTCACGCTACCGCCATTACTGAATTGGCGAGCCTCGGGGTCTGCTCCAAGGTTACCGATGATGATAACTTTATTAACTCCGCGCATAATATCGTCCTTTTACTTATAAATAATTTGTTTGCCAGCTTTAATCGAGTATTTAATATAGAGTATGAATACTAGCAGTAATATGACTTCACTTTAACCATTTTTCTGTTAAATATCTAGGGGGCTTTGCGCTAAATGCGACAGCTCTTGTCGTGCAGAATCTGTCAATTGCGTTTTATCCAATTTTAAATAAGCGACCTGCTCTTTTGCCATCACGACCAGCTCATCAACGCCATCTACCGCCAGCATTTGCCGTGACCAGTCTTGGATATTGATATCTTTGGGAATGGTCACCGTGGTGCTTGATAAATACGGTGGATCAGCAATCGGAATAATCAGCAGCAATGCCGCGCCCATAATAACAGCCAATACGCCCCACGCCAGTAAATTCGGCTGGGTTAATAATAAGCCACCCATCGCCCCGCCAACAAAAGCACCAAAGAACTGACTTGATGAGTTTAGTCCCATCGCCGTGGCTTTATTAGCAACGGGCGCACGCTTCGATATCCATGAGGGAATGGTCGCTTCGAGTAAATTAAAGCCCATAAAGTACAGCAACAAGCCTAGAATAATACCAACCCCGACCTGACTACCAAGTGCTAATAATGCCAGAGCCGCGGTCATTAAGGCAATCGCTGCCAAGAATACTTGGCGCATTTTGCGTTTTTTTTCGGCAATAATAATAAAGGGTATTGCTACGGCAAAACCAATAAATAATAACGGTAAATAAACCAAACCCTGCTGACGTACCGATAAACCAAGTACTTCACTGAGCTGATGCGGTAAGATGACGAAAATAGCCGTCATGGTTAAATGCAGAGCAAAAATACCGATATGCAAACGGTTTAAATCGCCAATCTTTAGCACATCTGCCAATTGCTGACCAATCGACTTGTTATCGAGATTGTGCTTAAGCACCCGTAGCGGCGTCGGTACGAACAATAATAGCAACATCGCTAAAACAGCGAAACCAGCGGTGAGCCAGAACAGCCCTGAGATACCTAGGGAGCCGACCAATAAAGGCCCAAAAGCAAAGGCCAGCATAATAGAAGTGGCAATGGTCAAACCCATGGTCGCCATCGCTTTGGTGCGCATCTCTTCACGCGTCACATCAGCAAGTAGTGCCATCAATACCGCCGATACCGCGCCACTGCCTGCCAGCGCCCGCCCGATAATGACTTCGTAGATATCAGTGGCATTGGCAGCGATGATACCGCCAATAGCAAATAATATCAGACCCAAAAAGATAATCGGCTTACGCGGAAACTTATCCGCGGCAAGGCTCATCGGTATCTGAAAAATCGCTTGCCCGAGCCCATAAATACCGACCGCCAAACCAATCAGAAACGGCGTTGCGTGCGCATAATTATCACCATACACCGAAAACACGGGCACAATCATAAACAGGCCAATCATCCGTAAGGCGAAGATACCACCGACCCCAATAATTGCCCGTTTTTCTACGCTATTCATACTTGCCTCACTGGTTCATCATTGCTGGTTTATCACTGCGGCTTGCTGGTATTATCACGCCTTTATCAAGGCGTTAGCCTACAAATTAAGCCCACTAGTATAAGTCATTCGCCGTTTGCTTGCCGAAACTTTTGTCTTACTGCTGCAGCCGCACGGTTGGCCTCTACTTGCGCTTTTTATAGAGGCGATAATTTTGTTACCAAGTGCATTTAATGACTCATTACACCTTGAATAATGCCGCTGCCATGACAATAAAGTAAGACGTTGACAAGATACTTGCCTTGACTGTACGGCAGCTTTTAGACTGATTTTAATGATAGAGATATATAGCAAGTATAATGGCTTTTAAAGCAGCCAAGCTTTTAAGAAATACGATATTTAAAATAATAAAATCTAAAGTGGCATGACATAAACAAGTAATACTTAAAAAAGCCGTGCTTACAACTAACAATATTCAAAACCGACATTTTCTCGAAAACTATGCTGAAAAAACTGAAAAACAAAGCTTAATTCAATCTATAACAAAGCACTTATGTTAGTTAACAAACATTTCATTTAGATTGTTTTAATGATTTCAAGGTTAAGACTTAAGTTAGGTTTGAACGTTACGCTTATATAAACCTACATCACTGACGCTTTATGAAAAAATTAGCGTATGAAAATCTATTTTATAACTGTTGTTTTATTAAGAAAATTTCGTGATAACGGCAGATTTTTATAAAGCCATAGCAACTTAACAACCAAATATGCTTTTAACAGCCCATTCATTAACTATATTTGACGCTTAGATTTTATATACCATTAGCAAATAGGAAACCTATCAACGATGGCACATGACCATATTGCAATACGCGGCGCACGTACGCACAACCTAAAAAATATCGATTTAGACATTCCACGCGATAAATTCGTGGTAATCACTGGCTTATCAGGCTCTGGTAAATCGTCACTGGCGTTTGATACGCTTTATGCCGAAGGGCAACGTCGTTATGTTGAGAGCTTGTCGGCGTATGCGCGTCAATTCCTCTCACAGATGGAAAAGCCTGAGGTCGATAGTATCGAGGGCTTGTCGCCAGCGATTGCGATTGAGCAAAAATCGACCAACCATAACCCGCGCTCGACCGTTGGGACGATTACCGAGATTTATGACTATTTGCGTCTGCTTTATGCGCGAATCGGAACGCCCTACTGCCCTGAGCATGGTGAGCCAATGGTGGCGCAATCGGTCACCGAGATGGTCGATCAAGTCATGGCGTTGCCTGCTGACACCAAGCTAATGATACTGGCACCGGTGATTCGTGAGCGTAAAGGTGAGCATACGGTTTTGCTTGAGCAATTAATTGGTCAAGGTTTTGTGCGTGTGCGCGTCGACGGTGATGTTTATGATACCGATGAGCTGCCAACGCTCGATAAGAAGAAAAAGCATACGATTGAAGTCGTCGTTGACCGCTTTAAAGTCCGTGATGACTTGGGCAACCGCGTCGCTGAAAGTCTCGAGACTGCCCTACGCTTGGGTCAAGGTCTGGTCACGCTACACTTTATGGATGGCAATCCAAAAGAAGGCGGTGACGAAAACCAAGTCATGTCAGCCAAGCATTCTTGCCCTGTTTGTGATCGTGCAGTCTCGGAGCTTGAGCCGCGGATGTTTAGCTTTAATAATCCGTACGGTGCTTGCCCAAGTTGTGACGGTCTCGGTAAACGTCAGTATTTCTCAAGCGATAAGCTAATTACCCATCATGAAAAATCGCTCAATCAAGGGGCGATTAATGGCTGGGATAAGCGGCACGCCTATTACTTTGGTTTGCTATCGACCGTTTGTCATCATTTCAAAATCGATATGGATACGCCATGGCAAGACCTGCCAAAAGCGCAGCAAGATATCATCATGCATGGCTCGGGTAAAGAGAAACTGACCTTTAATTTTACTGATGAGCGCGGACGTAAAACCAATAAAACTGTGCCGTTTGAAGGCGTGCTGCCGTATTTAGAGCGTCGTTATGCCAAAACCCAAAGCAACCTAGTACGTGACGAGTTGGCGAAATATTTAGCCGACACCACCTGTAACGTCTGTGATGGCGCGCGTCTGAATGAAATCTCACGCAACGTCCGCGTAGACGATCAAACCATTGCCCAAATCGTCAAACTGTCTATCGGTGATGCTGCTGACTATTATAAAACGCTCAAGATTGGTGGTCATAAAGGTGAAGTCGCCGAAAAAATCTTTAAAGAAATTAATGAGCGATTAAATTTCTTAGTAAGTGTCGGGCTTGATTATCTTACCCTTGCCCGCTCTGCTGAAACGTTATCGGGCGGTGAAGCGCAGCGTATTCGTCTTGCCAGCCAAATCGGTGCGGGGCTGATGGGCGTCATGTATGTGCTTGATGAGCCATCAATCGGCCTGCATCAACGCGATAATGATCGCTTGCTTAAAACCCTCACGCGTTTACGCGATTTGGGCAATACGGTACTGGTCGTCGAGCACGATGAAGATGCCATTCGCCAAGCCGATCACGTGATTGATATCGGTGTCGGCGCGGGCGTTCATGGCGGTCATATCATCGCCCAAGGGTCGGTCGACGACATTATGGCAACCAAAGGCTCGCTCACAGGGCAGTATATGTCTGGTGAGAAACGAATCGAGATTCCAAGTATTCGTCATAAAGCCAAAACCATCGAAGTTGAAGCAAAAGGTAAAGCCAAACCAAAACAAGTACCGATGTCGATTGAGCTAAAAGGCGCAACAGGCAACAACTTAAAAAATGTCGATTTGAGCTTGCCGATTGGCATTATGACTTGTATCACAGGGGTTTCTGGTTCTGGTAAATCGACCTTGATTAACCGCACCTTAATGCCTATCGCTGCCACCCAGTTAAACAATGCGTCAACGCTTATCGCTGATAAGCATGACAGCATTAGCGGACTTGAGCATTTGGATAAAATGGTCGATATCGACCAAAGTCCGATTGGCCGTACGCCGCGCTCAAACCCTGCAACCTATACCGGTGTCTTTACGCCAGTGCGTGAGATGTTTGCGCAAACCCAAGAAGCGCGCGCGCGTGGTTATAAAGCGGGTCGCTTTAGCTTTAACGTCAAAGGCGGACGCTGTGAGATGTGTCAAGGCGATGGCCTTATCAAAGTTGAGATGCACTTTTTACCTGATATGTATGTGCCCTGCGATACTTGTCATGGTAAACGCTATAACCGCGAGACGTTAGAGATTCACTATAAAGGTAAAAACATCGCCGATGTGCTCGATATGACAGTTGAAGATGCGACTGAATTCTTCTCAGCGATTCCAGCGATTCATCGACGCCTGCAAGCGCTGATGGACGTTGGTCTTAGCTATATTCGTTTGGGTCAATCAGCGCCAACGCTATCAGGCGGTGAAGCGCAGCGCGTCAAACTGGCGCGTGAGCTTGCCAAACGTGATACCGGACAAACGCTATATATCTTGGATGAGCCAACCACTGGTCTGCACTTCCATGATATCGATAAGCTGCTGCATATCCTCCATACCTTGCGCGATAAAGGCAATACTATCGTCGTCATCGAGCACAATCTCGACGTCATCAAAACGGCGGATTGGGTGATTGACCTTGGCCCTGAAGGTGGTAAAGGTGGTGGCATGATTATCGCCGAAGGCACGCCTGAAGAAGTAGCTGAAGTGAAAGGCTCGTATACTGGCGAGTTCTTAAAGCCTATGCTTAAGCAAAAGATGAAAGAAGTGAGTTAATAGAAGTTAGGTAATAATTGATGAAAAGGCTACTCTTTAGGGAGTGGCCTTTTTTATGTAGCAATTTATATTAGCTTAATAAAAAGCTAGAAAATTTAAAGTAGATTTGAATGTGGCTTGTTATCGCAGCTCGAACGTTCGGTTAATGAAGAAAACCTAGTAGTTCAATATTATTCAAAACTATCTTACTAGCTCTCATGCATCGACATTAATCTTACCTTATTTTATTATAGCTAATGTTAAACGCATCGTAATGTAGGTGTCGAAAGCTTCGCCCAATTTCTGCGCTGTATGTAATTGATATGCACATTAACTTAAGCCTCATCTATTTAAAAACATACAATAGCTACTTACTCAATAAAAACCTGTGTATGAATATTTAAAATAAAACTCTCAATAATATCAATTAATTCATGAATATAACCACTCTCAATTCTCACATCATCAAAATTATTTATAGATAAATTCTCGTTAGTCTCAATAAACTTAATCAACTTATCTTTTCCCACCTTACCTGATTCATGAACAATATTATTCCGAATTAAGTTAAAACCTTTGATTTGATTCCATCTATTATTTATTTGATCAAAATCCACACCTTCAACTTTAAGTAAATATAATCTCGCTCGGAAAATCCCTGTTCCACTCAGGTCAGTATATTTTAATTTTCTTCCATTCAATTCATACAAATATTCGCAAAAGTAATTTAAAAAACTTTCTAAGTATGAATAGAGTGTAACTAAACAAGACTTTCTATGAATATCTAAATGATGTAGCTCAATGTTATAGTAATCTCTTTCAAATTCATTCATATCGTCATAAATAGATGAATCTTTCATATCCTCTATACTTTTTTTATCTGATTGAAATTTATTTTCGATTGCTTGGTAATACTCTCTAAATTTTGATAGCTCAACCTTGAGCTTACCTTCCACCAGTGCAGAGCTCAATAATTTCCTGTGCGACATAAATAACTCCAATTATTCCTTAAACCTTAATAATATAACTTAAAGCTATATATATATGGCACTACATATAGCTTCCACTAGCCACTAAACAAACTCCCTCTCAACATTCATCACCCGCGCATCTACTATCCGCTCTATCTTTTCCTCGATTTGGCTGCATTGCGACTCCACCTCACGTTTAGAAAGCCCAACGATCACAAGCGTCCATTCGCTGGCGTCATGCCGATCACGCTCGCCACTCTCACAGACCGCAACACTTGGCGTATTGCCAAAGCGAGCATGCAAGCCGCCCATCCGTTGGCGTTTTTCTTTGAGTGAGCTACAGCCAGGTAGCGCGAAAGTCAGGGTTAAGATAACGATATGCATGAGTTTTCCTTATTAAAACCAGTCACACTTCATGGTATCATCAAGCATACTTTTTGTAGGGTTAAAAAGGCTAATATTTACCCTATTCCCTATAAATACCAATTTCACAACCTTCCTAATAAAAACCAAATCAAGAGACATAACAATGACCAAACATTATGATTATATTTCCATTGGCGGCGGTAGCGGCGGTATTGCATCAATTAACCGCGCTGCAAGCTATGGCAAAAAATGCGCCATTATCGAAGCCAACCAATTGGGCGGCACCTGCGTCAACTTAGGCTGCGTACCCAAAAAGGTCATGTGGTACGGCGCGCAAGTGGCCGAAGCCATCGAAAAATATGCGCCAGATTATGGCTTTGACATCGAGGTCAAAGGTTTTGACTTTCAAAAACTGGTCCATAGCCGCCAACAATATATCGAAAATATTCACCGTTCTTATGATAATAATCTGGCGAAAAATGGCGTTGAAGTGATAAAAGGCTTTGCTACCTTTGTCGATACTAACACTGTCGAGGTCAATGGCGAGCTGATTACCGCCGACCATATCTTAATCGCGACAGGCGGTCATCCGATTCTCCCCGACATCAAAGGTGCAGAATACGGCATCGATTCTGATGGCTTTTTTGCGTTAAATGAAATGCCAAAACGAGTTGCTATCGTTGGCGCTGGCTATATCGCTGTCGAAATCGCTGGCGTGCTCAATAGCCTTGGTGCTGAGGTGCATCAGTATGTGCGTCAACATTCGCCGCTGCGCTCATTTGACCATACTATCGTTGAAACCTTGCTGATAGAGATGGAGCAAGACGGTATCCAGTTGCATACCAATACCACACTCACTGAGATTCATAAAAATGAAGATGGTAGCCTGACGTTATGTACCGCAGATGGTAGCCTTGATACGGTAGATTGCTTGATTTGGGCGATTGGACGTGCGCCCTCAACCGACAATATCAACTTGCAAGTAACCGGCGTTGAGACCACTGAATTTGGCAAAATTAAAGTCGATAAATTTCAAAACACCAATGTCAAAGGCATTTACGCGGTCGGCGATATTATCGAAAACAGCATTGATTTGACGCCAGTGGCTATCGCTGCCGGTCGCAGGCTTTCAGAGCGCTTATTTAACAATAAAACCAATGAGCATCTCAGTTATGACTTGATACCGACGGTCATCTTTACCCACCCTGCTATCGGTACGATTGGCTTGTCTGAAATCGACGCCGTTGAGCAGCATGGCAAAGAAAATATCAAATGCTATAAATCAACATTTACCTCTATGTATAGCGCAGTCACACAGCATCGTCAAAAGTGCGTGATGAAACTGGTGTGCTTGGGTGAAGAAGAAAAGATTATTGGCTTACATGGTATTGGCTACGGTGTCGATGAGATGATTCAGGGCTTTGCGGTGGCGATAAAAATGGGCGCGACGAAAGCTGACTTTGATAACACGGTTGCCATTCACCCGACAGGTTCAGAAGAATTTGTGACCATGCGCTAGTTTTTATTGACTGGGCTAAATTCATAAAAGGCTACCTTTAACGAGGTAGCTTTTTTATTACTAGCCATTAAGGCATTTTGCGTTTTTCATATAAATCTTCATTTATCAAAGATTATTAAAGCAATTAATTATTCAGCGTCCATTCTCCCTTGGCATGATAAACGTTAAATATGGTTTTATTAGTTCGGCTATTTCCCGCAATCGTTTGGGTGATATCAGCGGTACAGCTAAAAGTACGGTTACCCTTGACGCGGTTACAGTCGATATTCTCGACGCGCTCAAGCGTTGGCATCATGCGCTCCATCAAACTGCTTATATCTTGCGCCATTTTGTCATTCTTATTATTGCTCGCATTCGTTTTAGCAGCCTGCATTATCTTGTTACCCTCTTTATATTGCGCTGCGATCAATTGCTCAATCACACTATCAGGAGGTGCTTTAGAATAGGTGACAAAAAATAGTATAAATAGGAGGAATAACGTCAATTTTTTAAACTTTCCCACCTTGACCTCCTGTTATGCTGATAGCGTTTTTCAAACGTAAGAGGCAGATAATTCAGACAGCACAATCACGATACTGCTATGATGCGTTTAATAATCACCGTTGCGAGATGCTTGTGTGGCAGATGTATTTTTCTATATTACCGATTGGTCTTGGCATCATGACCTTGGTCGCCAGCCTAATCGGCTTGTTTGCTTATTTGATGTCCAATGATAATGCCACGCGCCTGCTCGGTTTTAACTGGTTTAAGCGTTTAATTATCGTGGCATTTCTCCTATTGAGTGTCGGTTTATTTATGACCTTTGGCAGTTTTTGGGGTTAATGGCTTTTACGTTAATTGCTCTGAGGTAAATGGCTTCAGATTTAGTAAAACTGATTGACTTATCATTAGCTTACGAGTTTTTCTAATTCTAATAATTCTAAATCTTGGCGCTTAGGTTCGCCATTATTACCGTCGACGGGAAACGGCATGCTATTGCCATTTAACTCATAACCGCGGCGCTGATAATACGCCAAGAGCTCTGGTCGATGACTGAGAATAGACATCGTTAAACGCGCAGGGTTTTGTGCAGGCGTTTGGGTATTTGATTGTAAATGCCGCTGCGCAAATGTCTCTGCCGCCTGCAGTATCTGATGACCGACGCCAAGCCCTTGCAGCTCAGGCAAGACGGCAAACATACCGATATAAGCTTTTTGGTTACCCGCGCGCTGATTTGTAGCGACATCATCTTTTATGTCGACCGCGATACAGCCTAATAGCTCGCCCGTTTCTTTGCCATCACGCTCACTTGTTGTGGTTTTTGGATAAATAAAAACGTAATGCTTTGGGTCATTAATGACAGCCAATAGCTCATCTTTGGTAGTACGAATACCGCCCACCAAATCTGCCTCATTGGTCCAGCCTTCCGCTTGTCGATAACAGCGATTGAGCAATTGCTCGAGTGCGTCGACATCACTTGCTTCAGCTTGACGTAAAAATACGGTTGTTTTGTTTAAGGCTTCTTGAGTGATGTGGTCTTTATTCATAGCATCGGCTTTCCTTTTCCATTCATGTCTTATAAAAATCTATGGTATAAAAGGCTGGCTCGGATAACCAAGCCAGCCTTTATAATAATACGTATCCGTTTTTACTACTAGCGCGATAACACATGAGCTTGCGCGATAATATCAAACCCAGCATTGATTTGCGCGCGCGTTGGCGCGTGACCTCGGCGTAGTAGCTCAGAGAAGGCAATCAACTCTTTATCACGGCCAAGTGAGATAGCAGCACTTGCACGGGTGTTTTCTGCTTCGTCATCAAAATAGTACTCAATACAGTCGAATTTACTCGGCGTGCCGAATATAATACTATGGTCAGGCGTTGCGGCATGACCGCTATAGCGTAGGCTATTGCCGTACTGTGCCGTCCAAAAAAATGGAATACGCTCGGCTAAAGAGTTGACATTGTCTTCATTTAAGATAGCAGCGGCCGCAACGATACCGTGTTGCAGGGCCACGCGCCAATGCTCGATACGCATACGCCCCATCTGATTGGTGGCTTTGGCAATATCACCCAGCGCATAGACGCCGTCGCGCAGCTCTAAATAATCGTTAACTTGCACGCCATCAGGATCGTTGACCTCGTCTATTATTTCGGTACGCGGTGCTACACCTGTACCCAATATGATCATGTCGGCGTCAATTTTGTTGCCGTCATCCAAGACAACCCCGCTCACTGTGCCATTATCTTGCGCTATCTCAGCAACGTTGGCACCAAAGGCGAAGTTCACGCCTTTTTCTTTATGCAAATCAATCAGAGCATCACTGATACTTTCGGAGACAATATTACTCATTACCCGAGGGCTACGACCAACGATGGTAATAGAAGCGACCTTCCCCGCCTCCATTAATGCTGACGCCACTTCCATACCGATAAAGCCGGTACCGACGATAACTACCTGCTTGTTTTCACTGGCCTCTTTAATGTCTTTGGCATCATCCATACTACGCAGTGTATAGACTCCCTTGGCATCTGCGCCTTTAAACGGTGGCACTTTTGGCTCAGCGCCTGTCGCCACCACTAAGAAGTCCGCCGTTTGCTCTTCACGTTTACCATCTTCGCCTTTTATGACGATAGTACGCGCGTTTGGTAATACTTCGCTGACAGTTTGGTTTAAGCGCAAATCAATACTATTGTTACTCGCCCAATCCGCGCCGCCAAGCATCAAATACTTCTCGTTCATTTTGCCAGCCAAAAACATCTTGGATAATAAAGGACGATTATAAGGCGCTTTATCATCTTTACTAATCATCGTAATCTTGCCGCCATAGCCACTATGACGCAGCTGATTGGCAGTCATAAATCCCGCGCCGCCGCCGCCAATGATAATGGTATGGGTGTCCGTCAGCTTGTCATTTTCCACGCGCTTATCTATCTTTGCGGCGGTATTGACGACGATGCTATCGCCCTCATCGCTTAACTCGTATTGGGTCAAGCCGCGCATCGCAACAGGCTCCAATAGCGTGCCGTCGCGACTGTCAAAAGTACCGTGATGCCACGGACACACGACGCGATTACCACAGCGCAGCCCCTCACCCAAATCTGCGCCAGCATGCGGACATTTACCATCGAAGGCACTAAATTCGTCCTCATCACGGGTGATTAAAATGATACTATCGTCATCCTGTTTATAGGATTTCATGCCACCATTTGGAATGTCGGCTTTGCTAATGATGACGGTATGAATCGTTGCTTTACTCATGAGTTATCCTTAACGGTTATTATTAAAATTTATTATTTCCTGCTGCAAATGTACTTTTTATTGGCGTTTTAAATAAAATATTAATGCCAAAAATACGTGATTAAAAAACCAGATGTCTTGCCAGATACTTTGATACTAGCAAGACCCATTGCCAGACGCCATTTTTTTATATACTGACTGCGTTGCAAAACGTAAACTTACCTTTATTCCCTCTTTAACGTTTTGCTCTTACCCCTTTTTATCAATACAAAAGATACCTTTTATGACTTCTCAAGACGATTTTGCTAACGACTCATTTAATAACGATTCTCCTAATAACAAACCTTTGACTGATAAAACCTTTGATATCTCAACTATCGATATTACCGCCGCCACTGATACAGCCAAATTGCCACAGCCGACGCAGCAGCCTTTAAGGCAAGCGACCTATAAAGCCTATGCCACAGATTTTGTGGTCAATGAGATATTGCCGCTCGCCTTTACGGGCGAAGGTGAGCATTTATGGCTGCATATCGAAAAGCTCGGTATGAATACCGCCTATCTGGCTAAACTACTATCCGAATGGGCAGAGATTCCACTGCGTGATGTCGGTTACTCGGGGCTAAAAGACCGTCATGCGCTCACGACACAGTGGTTTAGCCTGCGCCTACCAAAAAAGCAATTACCAGAGTCTGAATTCGCGCCCGTCGATATCGGCGCCAATGAATCGCTTACTATCCTTGCACAGCAGTGGCACAATAAAAAACTCAATCGCGGTACGCATAGAGCCAATCAATTTATCATTACTTTACGAGATATCCAGTTTGCGGACTTAGAAGCTACAGCGTCCGAGCAGGATTTATCGGCTAAGAAAAGTGACAAAAGTGCTGTTGAGCAGCATTTAGCCAATATCAGCACAACGGGCGTGCCCAATTATTTTGGCCCGCAGCGCTTTGGTCGTAATGGCAATAATGTCAGAGAAGCATTGGCATTATTTGCCCGTCCAGCGCCAGAAAGTCGTCCGCAGCCCAAAAAGAGCAAACGTAAACAAGCGCCGCGCGAGCAAAACAGCATGGAGCTGTCTGCTGCGCGTAGCTTGATATTTAATGAAATATTGGCAGCGCGAGTACGCGATGGTAGTTGGAATACAGGGCTTGCAGGCGAAGTGTTTAATTTGGACGGGTCAGGCTCGATATTTGCCAGCGAAGCAATTGACGAGACTTTGCAAGCGCGACTTTCCAGCGGCGATATTCATCCGACCGCCGTGTTATGGGGCGTGGGTAATGATAAAGTCAGTGGCGTAGCAGCCGCTATCGAAAATGAGATTGTGCAAAACGACCCATTATTACATCAGCTAGCTACAGGCCTAGAGAAGCGTGATATCAAAGCACAACGACGCGCGCTAAGATTACCGATTGAAGAATTAAGTTGGGAATGGCAGGACATAGATAATGAGCCTATATTGGTGCTGAGCTTTACCTTAACGACGGGTAGCTTTGCGACCAGTGTGCTTGCAAGTTTGGTTCATAATCTAAACACAGCATCAATAACGATCTAAAAATCAGAATGAATGGCTATCTAATTGCTTATGTGATGTATGTAAGCAATTAAATTGCAGATGATTAGCTAGTAGCGAAAGTTACTCAAAGTTATTAGCTAGTAGCATAAAGGACGGCAATCTTATCTTTTTCTGCCGCTAACACAGCATTGGCGCTGACCACTTGATTGCGACCACGATCTTTTGCCTCATATAAGGCTTTATCAGCAATGCAGATTAAGCGCTGACAAATATCGCTCGGCAGCTGCGCCTTTAATATTTCTGTGGCAGCGCGTTTTCTTCTATGAGAGATTCTTTTTTGGGCGCGGGTTTTTTGCGAGCTTTCTTTTTGCGAGCTTTCTTTTTGCGTACTGGCTTTGTTGGTGCTAGCTTTGTCGGTACGGGCTTTATTAATATCGGCCTCTTGCCTACGAGATTTCTGCGTTTCCGCCAGCGGCTGCGTACTTTCTTCTAATGCCAAAGCCCTATATTCACTTTGAATACGGGCGCGCTCCTCATGGGTCAGGGTATAAACCCCTATACTGGCAGTGATATTAAAATCCGTTCCATCATCGCTCTTGATGACATGTTGCGCAATATCTTGGCGCAGCTGCTTCGCAATGGTCATGGCACTATCATGCTGGGTATCGGGTAGCACAATCAAAAACTCTTCGCCGCCATAGCGACTGACAATGCTCTCTTCTGATAAAGAGTTTAATAGGGTTTGAGCAACCTCAGACAGCACTTGGTCGCCAACGTCGTGACCATAATTGTCATTGATATTTTTAAACCAATCTAAATCCAATAAAATCACACTGAAATCTTGCTTATCTCCCATTGCGAGCAGCGCTTGCTGCATTTGCGTCAAACCATAACGGCGGCTTTTTAACTGGGTCAATTCATCTTGATTGGCATACTGCATAATCTCAGCTTTACTGTTATCCAATATCAATAGCAGCGTGCGAAACATATAGATGATAAAAATTGCCTTTGGCAGCGCCATATAAATATGGGTGGTGCGCCAAAAAAATGCTGAAGACAAACGCAGTTGATTAAAGGTCTCCCAACTCAGTATCCCATTTTTAAAAATCGACGCAGAAATGGCATTTTCAATTGATGTCATCTCGCTATAAGTAAGATAGCTATAAGTAAGATAGCTATAGCCATCTAAAGGAAAAGAGCTCATCGTCATTTGACGTAGATTGGGTATCGTCAAGCCAAAATAGGGAACCAAAGTGACGAGAAAAATCAGGACAATATGACCCAAAAAGGCTTTCCAGACATAGCGGCGACGTATAAGCATCATACCTAACATCGCGCCGCCAACGAGTGATACTCCCGCGACCAAACTACTGTGACCCATGACTAAAATGACCACGGCAATATAAAGGCTATAAAGCGTGACGATTATCGCTTGCCACTTATATAACGAATCCGTGTCTTTTCTAATCGGCGATAAGCGGCTAACCATCCAAGAAAAAAACAGGACCATCAAGGTGAGCCCTATCCACAAGGGATACAGCACATCCATATTTACGTAGGAGCCATAGATATCTTGGCGCCACCAGACAAATAAACACCATAGCCAATGCGATGACACTTCCAGCAAAATAAACAATGCCAGCAGCGATGCCCTATCAGCAGCTTGCCACTCAAAAATCACTCGCGAGAGTTTTCTGTAGCCTAGATGAGATATCGATACAGCCATAATGGGCTACCGCAGATAATGAAAGTTATTGAGCTAAAACCAAATAAGAAAGTAAAAAGGATGATTTATGTTAGATCTAAACTGACGCATTTAGTGTGGCAATTTTTCTTTTAATTATCAATCTGTTTAAGTGATTTATGCGTCAATATCTGACACCTCATTTTGGCCTATGTTTTTTTAGTAATGATTTTTAATAATGATTTTCAATTATATGGTCAATTTACAATGCCGAGTCACAGGATCGACTTATCATTTTAAATAATAGTTTTGGTTTATACTTTTAACTAAGCCAATGTCGCAAATGACTGCCAAATGCCCTGCTGTTCAGGGTGAAGGTTTGGTACGTCACCCAAACGTCGCCACGGCATATTACTACCATGAAAATCACTGCCGATAGAGGCAGCAAGCTGATGTTCAGCGATACTGCGATCGACCATTCGACGGGTACTAATCGGTTCGCTAGTTGAGGGTAACTCACAAGCATCACCGCCAAGCCCGGCAAATTCTTCGATAAGTTTACGTACGCGAGTGGCAGATAGCTGATAGCGGGTTGGGTGCGCGAGTACCGCCTTGCCGCCGCAAGCGTGAATCAGCCCGATGCCGCGCTGCATGGTTAATGCTTCAATCGCCACGTAGGCGGGTTTATTATCCGCTAGATATTTATCAAAAGCTTTTTGCACGGTTTTTACCGCACCGCGCTCAAACAACACTTGACCAATATGCGCACGCCCTACCGCTTGTGGATTGCCGCCTGCTTTATCGAGCACCGCCTGCCATAGCTCATTATAATCAATATCTAATAGCTCACTGAGTTTTGCAGTGATACGTTGACCGCGCGTGGCACGGCTATCTTGCAACTGCTGCAACGTCGCATGCATTTTATCAAAGTCGGTGAAATCAAGTCCCAACACATGGATAATTTTATTGGTGGATTTATTTTTGCCATAGCCGCCGCTAAGCGTATGCTCGCAGCTAATCTCAACCCCATTGATTAATTGTATATCATAGGCCGCCGCCGCCGCGCGTGCCTCGTCGATACCCATCAAGGTATCATGATCGGTCAGCGCCAGTACATGAATGCCAGCATTATGCGCGCGCTGTACTACCTCGGTCGGCGCATAGGTACCATCAGAGCATGTACTGTGGCAATGTAAGTCGATTTTCATAAAGCTGGCCTTAAGGTGTTGAAAGTGTTGAAAGTGTTGAAAGTGTTGTGCATTCAAATACGCTGTCACTACTGACTATATTATCAGTAAAAAAGGGGAAATGCGGCGAAGATAACGCATGAAGGCAGATCATAACGGATGATTATCCTGTTACTTGCTTTTTTTTGCAGCAGTAGACGTGTAAACTACCCCATACGTTTTTTGTTGGACATCCTATTTGCTATGAAAGCCTTATTAGACTTCATTCCGTTGATCGCGTTTTTTATTGCCGCGCGTTACAATGGCATTTTAGCGGCGGCAGGCGCCTTGCTCGTGGCCACTATTATTATTTATGCCATCCATTTTGTGCGTCAAAAAGGCAAATTTGATAAGCAGCAGTGGGTCGTTTTATTATTAACCATCGTCTTTTGCGGTGGCACGCTGCTATTGCGTGACGACATCTACTTACGCTGGAAGTCGCCTATCATCAACGGTATCTTCGCCGTTACGCTATTGGTCAGTGCCATCATCAATAAGCCACTGATGCAACTGGCGATGAAAGAAGTGTTTTCACTGACCTTAAGTGGCTGGAAAAAACTCACCGTCGCTTGGGCACTGTTTTTTGCCTTTATGGGTTTTTTACATTATATCACGGCATTTACGATGTCTGATGAGGCTTGGATTAACTTTAAAACTTATGGCTGGATTCCAATTATGTTGGTATTTGTGATTGCCCAATTTGCCGTATTAAAAAACCATCTCAATCCAGCATTAACCGATAAAACCACTAAATAGAAGCTATTTCAATCATAATAAAAGACTTAAAAGTATAATGAGAGATATCATCATTATTTTTTATTCTGGTTATTAGCGCTTTATACATACTTAGATTAACACATGAAGTG
>NZ_DJUD01000044.1:0-8772 GCF_002439405.1 Psychrobacter sp. UBA6291
GCACTTGGTGTGTTAATCTAAGCATTAAAAAAAGCGCGCTGAACTATAATTATCCAGTGCGCTTTTTATTATGCTAAAACCATTTCTCTAAGCTTTTAAAACGGTATAAATAGGTACAGGAAACTCGCCATGTAAAGCAACTAAATCTAACAATACCAAGGCGCCAACCACCGTATGCTGTGCAGATTCACAAAGCTCATAAGCGGTCATCAGCGTGCCGCCTGTCGCCAAGATATCGTCGACCAATAATACCCGCTCAGGCGGCAAATTATTTTGCATCTCAAGCGTGTCTTTGCCGTATTCTAATGCATAAGCTTTATTAGCAACCGGCGGCGGTAATTTACCGGGTTTACGCAGCAAAATCATGCCTTTACCCAAACGTCCCGCCAGCAAACTGGCAAATACAAACCCACGCGCTTCTACGGCGCCTAAGCAATCCACTTCATCAAGCAAACCTTTAGGCAAAACCGCCAACATCTCATCAATCACCGCATTGATATGACTGCGTAGTAACGGTGTAATATCATAGAAATCGATACCAA
Organism: Psychrobacter sp. UBA6291; assembly: GCF_002439405.1. Classification (NCBI taxonomy): domain Bacteria; kingdom Pseudomonadati; phylum Pseudomonadota; class Gammaproteobacteria; order Moraxellales; family Moraxellaceae; genus Psychrobacter; species Psychrobacter sp. UBA6291. The sequence continues at coordinate 543 of NZ_DJUD01000044.1, forward strand.
CTTTTGGGAAGTCTGGTACTGTGCGAATGATTTGCCAAAATGGATGGTCAGTATTGAGCATATTAGATGAATCGGTTGTGGTCTTAACTTCAGCTGATGTAACGGCGGCATTCGCGCTCATAGTAACCCTTAACTTATAAAACTTAAATAATGATATGACGGTGGTAAATGAGGTAGGTGATAAATGAGATGACAATCGCTAAAAATAGCGGCGATAATTATAGCATAATCGGCTTTATCGTGGCGGCGAAATTGGCAATGACAGCCCGGCTAAAACCTTGAAAATGACGCGTAAGCACTTGATAAAAGCTGGTGAATCTCAATATACAAGTGTAAACTTAACTATGAAAATGACTGCTATATGCTAAACTACGTGCGTTTTTACACGCTAAATGTCGGCTAGAATACTTAATAGTTGCTTTAAAAATGCCAATTAATCTAGTTAACGCCACTGGTGATAGCAAAAATGCTGGTAAAAGAAATATTGGTAATCGTAATACTGGAAATAATCGATAGGACTATTTATGAAACGTTATGAATGTATTGTCTGCGGCTGGATATACGACGAAGAGCTTGGCTGCCCAGAAGAAGGCATCGCACCTGGCACCAAATGGGAAGACATTCCAGACGACTGGACGTGCCCAGAATGCGGCGTTGGCAAGCTTGATTTTGAGATGCTCGAATTTTAAGCCAACGACCATCTAAATAGGATACTTCATGACAGAATCAAACCCCACCAATCACACAAACGCGTCTGTAAATTCAGAAGAAACCGACAATGATACAGTGCTTAGCTCTCCAACACTAAATTCTTCAGCACTTAGCGCTGCGACAATCGACTCTCCAACAATCGATTACCCGACGCCTGAATGGCAAAAGTTTGGCGATCATGCTTGGTATCCGTCTGATTTGAGCGAGCATCTTTATCAATCGATGATCGATATCGGCGATGGCATTGAGCTGTGTGTTGAGGCAGGTGGTGATCCCAAGAATCCGCCGTTACTTATGATTATGGGGCTTGGCTCACAAATGGTGTTTTGGCCTAATAGTTTCATCAAGCGCTTTATCGATGCCGGTTTTTTTGTAATTCGTTTTGACAATCGTGATATCGGCTTGTCGTCCAAAGTACAGATTGATGGTTTGCCGCGTATCAGCCAATTAAAAATGATGATGCGTCTGCAAACGGGACTGTCGAATAAAGGCGCGCCGGTTGCTTATAATTTAACCGACATGGCAGAAGATACGGCGCGTTTAATCAAAGCCTTAAAGCTTGGTAAAACGCATCTGCTTGGCGCTTCTATGGGCGGGATGATTGCGCAAATCGTTGCCGCGCGTTATCCAAGTTTGGTACAGCGCATGGCCTTGATGTTTACCACCACCAATCGTGCTTTTTTAAAGCCGCCCAAACCCAAGCAGTTATATACCCTGATCAACCGCCCTGAGAGCCACTCTGAGCGCGATATCGTGCGGCATAGCGTCTGGTTTATGAAAACCGTTGGCACACCAGGGCACGTCAATGTGCGCATGGTACGTGACATCGCCAAGATACGTTATCAGCGTAATTTTCATCCGCTTGGTACGGTACAACAGCTCAATGCTATCTTAGCCTCTGGCTCGATTAGCAAATATAGCAAACAAGTTAAAGCACCGACGATTGTGCTGCATGGTAGCGCTGATGGTCTGTTACCCGCCTCACAAGGTCGAGTGGTTGCAAAGACCATTCCTAATGCAAGCTTTCATTTAATCGAAGGTATGGCACACGATATTCCCGAATACTATCAGCCCTATATGGTCGATTTAATTAGTAAGCACTTGCTAGAAAAATGACCGTTTACGTCTAAGGCTAGTCCGCCTCAAGCAAAAAAAGAGTGTCAGAGCGNNCGCTCTGACACTCTTTTTTTGCCGGCAAATTTAAGCGTGATATTAAGTGATAAGTCTTAAGTATCAATCACATCCAATACTATCACCCTCTTTATCAATACACATTTTATTGCCATTTTCTAAATTGCCAATCCAAGCTTTGCCATTCGTAAATACAAATGCAGGTTGGTCTTTATAATGATCGCTCGCATTCACACCGTTACTATCAAAGCGAAAAGGAATCACCAACTCACCGCCTAAATTAACAAAGCCCCATTCATTATCGATACGCACACCCGCCAAGCCTTCAGAAAATGGTCGCACGTCATCGAAAGAATAGGTAATCATAGACACATTATTATCATCAACAAAACCCCATTTGCCGTCTTGTTGCCGTGGCTGCAAGGTGGTAAAACTACGGGACGGTGGCAACTTTTGCGCAGCTTCATTGCTGCTAACAAGTGTACTTTTCGAATTTTGACTAGCAGCCTTGCTATTTGGGTCAGAGGTAGGTTTGCCGTTTTTATCCAACCAGCTGATGGCTTGATTTTTACGTACGCGCGTCATGCCGCTACGATAATCGTCAATATCATTAATTGCAGCGGAAAATGGTATGACTGTCTTGTTGGCAGTATCTACAACCCCATAGTGACCGTTTTGCTTGACCACAATGCGACCTTCAGAGACGGGACGCGCCCAACTTTGTCCTTCTTTGAGCATATCGTACATCGCAGGAATAACCTCGCGACCTTGCATATTGACGTAGCCCACCCGACCATTACGCAGCACTGGTAGCAAGCCGCCCGATATTTTGTCAGCATCTACTCTTTGATAGCGGGTTAAATCAAGCACGCTTTTGCCTTGCTTATCAATCAAGGCAACTGGTGCACCGAAATCTTTTATGGCTAAAAAATAGCCGCGACTAGAGGTACAAGAGACATTTTTATAATAGCTTTTGGGTATTTTGCAGCTAGCGGCTTGCGCATTTAACGTCAAAAAAAACGTAGCAGCTATGATGCTTATGACAGACAGGCGCCCGACAAAGATTGCACGCGATAGTTGTCGCGGCAGTGTCAATAAGAAATCTATTTTTCGTTTCGATATAGAACGTTGCAGCATAAGCAAACCTAGACTAAAAATAATAGAAGCTCTGTAAATATAGAGTGAGTTCATTATAAAAACCATATAGCGGGACTGTCATAGATTTTTTGAAGCCTCTGGAGTGCAAAGCGCACAGCAATCGAGGAAAACTTACGACAGTTTCGCGTAAAAATATCATGTCTCTATTTTATATAGAATTCACTATATTAAGTTAAGTATTTGAAGAGTATCGCTATTTTAAACATGACGCACTTTAAACTACAAATGAATGTTAGAGTAACAAATGGCAGCACGTGTGCCAATGCTATTGCTGTAAGAAGGTGACCGCTTTATTTATCTAAGGTGGGTGATACGTCATTATAAAATAAATCGCGCCAAAGCATTTCAATTTAAGAGCAAAACACTGACAATATGGCCTGTCTATATAAACCAGCTCTTGAGCGAACAACATTAAAAAAATGTCTTAAAAAAGCATCATAGTAATGAGATAAGGATATTGCATGGCTATCGCCTCTTCACGCTCCGCCGCTACTGGCTTGGTCATTGGTTGCGTTATTTTTGGTTTGGGCAGCTTAATTGTCGCTCATGTCGATATCGGCGGCTGGGCAATGTCATTTTGGCGACTGGCTATTTCAGGCGTGGTCTTTGCTATATTGGCTAAAATGACAGGACAACGACTTCCACGCTCAAAGCGGGCTGTTTTTTACGGTCTATTATCAGGCGCGTTTTTAGGACTCGATTTAGCGCTATGGCACGAGAGTATTTATGCGGTCGGTCCCGGTATCTCAACCTTACTTAATAGCTTGCAGATTTTCTTTTTAGCGGCCATTGGTTTTTTATATTTTAATGAGCGCCAATCTATCGTGCAGCTTATCAGTTTGTTTTTAGCCATGCTAGGCGTGGCAATGATAGGTAGTCCTGAATTTGCGCAAAACACCGCGGCGACTTGGGGGTTTGTCACGGGTATCGTTTCAGGCGCTATGCTTGCCGCGTCGATGACCTTTATCCGTAAAACCCATGATACTGAGCCAACGCCGATATTTATGCTGATGCAACTGGTGAGTATCGGCGGCGTGATAGCAATGATTCTACCGATGTTTATCTTTGATATGGGTAATATTTTGCCCAATACTTGGTCTGAGATTGGTTGGATATTGATTTATGGCACGGTGATGCAATGCTTGGCGTGGGGACTTATCGCCTACTCGATTCCTAAGCTGTCTTTAGCATTGACAGGGCTACTTTTATTAACCGAGCCCATCGCAGCCTTGGTGATTGACTATAGCTGGCTTGATAAACCGATTAATACGATGCAATGGAGCGGCGCGCTATTGACTATGTTTGCCATTTATTTAGGGTCGTTAAAACCTAAGCCACGCGCACTACGCCGTTATCGTTTTTTTGCCAGATTTTATAAACGAAATTATAAATAAATCGGTAATGAGTAAAAGTTATAATAAGTAAGAGCCGTAATAAGTAAAAGCCACAATAATCATTGTGGCTTTTTTTACGATGAACAAATCAAGCTTTTTGACGGTTAATCTTTTTGTCTATTAAATAAAGCATTCAGCACAATCGCCGCTAAAGTTGCCGTACCAATTCCACCCAAGTCAAAGCCGCCTAGATGCAGACTAAAATTACCCGTACCCATAATAACGGTAACCGCGGCAATGATTAAATTGCTGTTTTTGCTAAAGTCGATATGACTGTCTATCCAAATTTTTGCCCCAGCAATCGCAATCAAACCAAAGACTACGATAGAGGCGCCGCCCAATAAAGCCGCCGGTATGGTCTGAATAATGGCACCAAACTTTGGTGACAAACCGAGTAAAATAGCAACCAAACCCGCTATCACAAAAATCGTCGTGCTATAGACTTTGGTTACGGCCATGACACCGATATTTTCTGCATAAGTGGTCACCCCTGTGCCACCAAAGCCTGCCGAAAACGTCGTCGCCAAGCCATCAGCAAAAAATGCTCGACCCATATAAGGTGTCACGCGCGCTTTGGTCATACCTTCGACCGCTTTAAAATGCCCTAAGTTTTCGGCAATTAAGATAAAGGCGACAGGAGCAATCAAAATAATCGCACTCATCTCAAAATGCGGTGTATGAATACTTGGCAGACCAAACCATGAAGCTGCCGATACATTGCTAAAATCAATCGGTACGCCATAACCGAGTATATTGGTCATGACAAAATAAGCAATATAAGACAGGATTAACCCAACCAGCAACAACAGACGGCGCAGCATACCGCGGGTAAATACTGCAACCCCACTGATAAGCAATACCGTCAGCGTCGCCATCCATGCATCAAACTGGTTGGAAGACACCCCTTGAATGGTCACAGGCGCTAAGTTTAGACCAATAATCATCACAATAGCACCGGTGACAATAGGCGGCATCAAACGCTCAATCCAGCCTGTACCCGTCTTCATCACCAACAAACCTATCAAGGCATAAATGATGCCGCATGCCATGATACCGCCCAAGGCGACATTCAGATTGTCATTAAACCCGATGCCTGCATAGGCCGTAATCGCAATCACAGGACCGATAAAAGCAAAACTTGAGCCCAAATAACTGGGCATGCGCCCGCCAGTAATAATAAAAAACATCACCGTACAAATACCGGACATCAAAATGGCCAAATTGGGGTCAAACCCCATTAGTAATGGCGCAAGTACGGTCGAGCCAAACATGGCAAACGTATGCTGCACCCCTAATAACACACTCTTGCCAGGCGGTACGTATTCATTAATGCCGACCGGATCGCGATCCAAGTTGCCCTTATAAGGACGCCACGTTGGAAACCAACGACCATTATCAAAGTCTGGATTGTGCGAGTAACTCACCGCAGCTGTATCGATGCCAGCTGCTGCTAATGCATTATGAGGCTCTGGATGATTGCTCTCTGGTGCTGGAGAGTGAGGTTCAGGTGTGGTCATGCGCTGTCCTATTTGAGCTAAGAGAATAACAATCAGCTAAAAACTGTGAAAATACGGCTATGAAAATACAACTGTGAATTGAGTCAAAACGATAATAGCGAAAATTCATTTTCTTACAGTAAATATAAATCGCTACATAAATGGCGTTAAAAAACATGCTCGACTGTTTGTGCCATTCTCTACACTATCGTGATGGCTGAATTACAGGATGTTACATGGATATTGGTTGCGAGCATGATAACGGAGTTCTCTGATAAATAAAAGTTATTATTCACTCGCCTCGTGTCCGCCTATACTGATAGGTATTCATAGATAACGTCGCAAATTTTTAAATGCTTAGCTTTTTTATTTAAGTAAACATCTAAAAAAACACTCTGTATCGTCATAGTACGGTATTTATCAGAGAGTTTTTGGACGGCTATCTATTATTTTTTCACCCCAGTACTAAGCCCCTTCTACAACAGACGCTGATGCACTGACAATTTCTTGGTATTTTTATGATTAGTGTTTTCGACTTATTTAAAATTGGTATTGGGCCATCAAGCTCTCATACCGTTGGGCCTATGGTGGCAGCCAACTTATTTTTGACGTCATTGCTTAAACAAAGCGCATTGACAACGATTAAGAATATTGAAATCGAGCTTTATGGTTCTTTGGCTGCTACTGGTAAAGGGCACGCAACTGATACGGCGATATATTTAGGTCTGCTTGGCCATACGCCAAGTACCATTGATACGCGCTTAACGGATCAATACTTGGCGCCTATTTTCGCGGACAAGCAGCTTAATTTATCGGGCAAACATGTTATCGAGTTTGACACCGAGCGTAATGTGTATTGGTATGATGATACGGTATTGCCTTATCATCCGAATGCCTTGACCATCCGCGCGGTATTGACCGATGGTAGCAAATATCAGCAAACTTACTATTCAGTTGGCGGAGGCTTTGTTATTAACGAAGATGACGCCAATAATCCCGATGAGGACCATGCCAGCCCAACGATTGATATCGTTCCCTACCCTTTTAATACTGCCGCAGAGTTACTTGAGCAGTGCCATGAACATGGATTAAGTATCAGCGAGTTGGTACTTGCTAACGAATGCCATTACCGCGATCAAGCAGATGTTTTTAGCTATTTAGATACGATTTGGCAAGTGATGCAAGACTGCGTAACCCAAGGCTGTAAAAATAGCGGCATTTTACCCGGCGGCCTTAATGTTAAACGCCGTGCCCACGATTTACACAATCAATTATGTGCTGAAAAAGGTCTACCTATCGCCAAGACTGACAAGCTGGCCGCAATGGATTGGGTCGATTTGTATGCGCTTGCCGTCAACGAAGAAAATGCCAATGGAGGTAAAGTCGTCACCGCCCCAACTAATGGTGCGGCGGGCATCATTCCGGCGGTCTTGCACTACTATCGTGACTTTCTGCCCAATTACAACCAAGATGGCGTGCGTAAATTCTTATTAAATGCCACCGCTATCGGCAGCTTAATTAAACAAAACGCTTCTATTTCGGGTGCTGAAGTTGGCTGCCAAGGGGAAGTCGGTTCAGCCTGTGCGATGGCAGGTTCGGCATTGGCCGAGATAATGGGTGGCTCGCCAGCGCAGTGTTTGAATGCCGCCGAGATTGGTATCGAGCACAATTTAGGTCTGACTTGTGATCCGATTGGTGGTTTGGTACAAGTCCCTTGTATCGAGCGTAATGCGATGGGCGCTGTCAAAGCCATCAACGCCGCGCGTCTTGCCTGCCGCGGCAATGGTCAGCATTTTGTTTCACTAGACAAAGCGATTGAAACCATGAAGCAGACAGGCGCTGATATGTCTGATAAATACAAAGAAACCGCACGTGGCGGTCTGGCTATTTATGCTGATAACCGCATTCCTACTGCAAGCCGCGGCGTCAGTGTTAATTACAGTCAATGTTGATTTGACTTCCTCCCCTCTCTAAAGTGAGGGGATTCCTACTACTAGACGCTCAAGCCCGAGCGCGAGAATATTTTTTGCCGCATTAATATCGCGGTCATGAGTGACACCACACTCGCAAAGCCATTCTCTTATTCCTAAGTTTGCTCTACCTTTCGGACTGTTTTGGCGTGAGCCACAACACGAACAAGTTTGGGTGGTGTAGCTTTCATTTACCTCAACATAGTAGCAACCTGCGTTCTCGCATTTATAGGCCAGTTGCCGCTTAATCTCAAACCAACCTGCGTCATAGACGGACTTGGCTAGCTTGGTTGAGGTAAATGATGTTGATTGAAGTTTGCCAATGATGATTATTTTATTAGTCTTGGCAAGGTTGGTGGTAAATTTATGA
>NZ_DJUD01000004.1:0-9080 GCF_002439405.1 Psychrobacter sp. UBA6291
GAGTAAGATTTTTGGAACGGTAAGCTTGACGCCGCGCAAGCATCCTTAATCAAGTACTGGGTGACAGAAAAACAGTGTAAAACGATGGATGAATGCTTACAGTTATTTGGTGGTTACGGTTATATGTCAGAGTACCCAATTGCTCGTATGTATGCCGATGCTCGCGTACAAAAAATCTACGGCGGCACTAATGAAATCATGAAAGAGCTGGCCTCGCGCTTTATGTAATCGCTTATGAGTGAGCAGAATGCGCGCTTCTCAACACTTCCTTATTTAAAACTAGCTACTTAAAAATTAAAGGGATTTATTATGACCCAGACCGCTTATATCTATGATGCGATCCGCACTCCACGTGGTAAAGGAAAAAAGGATGGCGCTTTGCATCAAGCATCGCCGATTTGGTTGACACGTACGCTACTTAAAGAGATGCAGCAGCGTCATCACTTAGATACCAGCCTCGTCGACGATATCGTGCTGGGTTGTGTGACGCCAGTCGGTGAGCAAGGCTCAGATATCGCTCGTATCGCTGCTCTCGATGCAGGCTGGGATCAACGTGTAGCAGGGGTGACATTGTCACGCTACTGCGCCTCAGGCCTTGAATCTATCAACCTTGCTGCTGCCAAAGTCATGTCCGGTATGGAGGACATGGTTGTAGCGGGCGGCGTTGAGTCTATGAGCCGCGTACCGATGGGCTCAGATGGCGGTGCTTGGTATATGGATCCACGCGTTAATGATGCTACTGGTTTTGTCCCACAAGGGGTTGGCGCTGATACTATCGCGACCCTAAAGGGCTTTAGCCGCAGCGATGTTGATGAGTTTGCCACCGAGTCACATAGAAGAGCCGCCGCCGCTTGGGAAAAAGGCTATTTTGATAAATCAGTGGTGCCTGTTAAGGATATTAATGGTTTATTACTATTAGACAAAGACGAAACCATTCGTCCAAATACTGATGTTGCCACTTTAGCAAAGCTCAATCCGTCTTTTGCTATGCCCGGTCAGATGGGTTTTGATAGCGTTATTTTGGATAAATACACCACGATTGAAAAAGTAAACCACGTGCATCATGCTGGCAACTCATCAGGTATCGTCGATGGTGCTGCTATCTGTCTTATCGGTAGTGCGGCCGCTGGTGGCAAAGCTGGACTTAAGCCGCGAGCGAAGATTACTATGGCAGCGGTCATTGGCTCAGAGCCTTCTATTATGCTGACAGGTCCGACACCAGCTTGTAAAAAAGCGCTAGATAAAGCAGGTATGCAAGCGTCTGATATCGACCTATGGGAGATAAACGAAGCCTTTGCTGCTGTTCCGATGAACACCGCTAGCGACTTTGGTATTTCATTAGATAAAGTCAATGTTAATGGCGGCGCGATTGCGATGGGTCACCCACTCGGCGCAACAGGTGCGATGCTGATGACGACGGTACTTGATGAGCTTGAGCGCCGCGATTTAAAGACCGCCATGGTTACGCTATGCGTCGGCGGCGGTATGGGAATTGCAACTATCATTGAGCGCGTATAAAAACATGTAGCAAAAACGATTATAAAAATGATTATGGATGATTAATCGTATAGCTTCATCAATTAACAAGGATTTAAAATGAGCACCAATAGCGTAGATGCCATCAATGCATTAAAGAATTTTTCTGCCCAATCTGATAATGGAATTATCACCGTCACTATCGACCAAACCGAGCGTAAGATGAATGTCATTGGAGAGAGCTTTAATGAAGCCTTTGCTACAATAACGGATGCTTTTATCAATGACCAGGACGCAAAAGGCCTAATTCTAACGTCTGGTAAATCAACCTTTGTGGTTGGCGCAGATATTGACCAATTGGCTACTATTGAAACGGCCGAGCAAACGTTTGCTTTGGTTGAGGACTTAAAAACTAGCCTACGTAAACTTGAAACTTCTGGTAAGCCAGTCGTTGCTGCCATTACGGGTACGGCGCTTGGTGGCGGTCTTGAGCTTGCCTTAGCCTGTCATTATCGTATTGCTATCTACTCACCAAAAACCTCGTCTACAACCAAGCTGGGTTTGCCAGAAGTTAAGCTTGGCTTGCTACCCGGCGGCGGTGGTACGCAGCGTTTGCCACGTCTGATTGGTATTCAAAAAGCCCTTGAGCTGATGACCCAAGGTAAAGTGCTGCGTCCACAGCAAGCGCTAGAAATTGGCTTTATTGATGACGTGGCTCATGACAATGACGAGCTTATCAGTAAAGCAAAAGCGTGGATTAATGACAATCCAAAAGCGCAGCAACCATGGGACAATAAAGGCTTTAAAATCCCAGGCGGTGACAGCAATCATCCAAAAGTGGTGCAAGTATTTTCTATGGCCCCAGCGATGGCCAATCAAAAATCCCACGGCAACTATCCTGCGATTACCCATATTTTATCTAGTGTGTTTGAAGGCTGCTTAACCGATATCGACAACGGCCTTAAAATCGAGTCGCGTTTTTTTGTCGCCTGCGTGTTATCAGACGTATCCAAAAACATGATTAATAGCCTTTGGACGCAGCTCAATAGCATTAAAAAAGGACAATCACGCCCGCAAGGGTTTGAAAAATATAAAGTCAGCAAAGTCGGTATTTTAGGTGCTGGCATGATGGGCGCTGGTATCGCTTACGTTTCAGCTAAAGCAGGTATGGAAGTGGTATTGCTCGATACGGCCATTGAAGGTGCCGAAAAAGGCAAAAGCCACTCTACTAAGCTGCTAGACAAAGCCATCAGCCGAGGACGTTCAACAGAGGCCAAAAAACAAGCATTATTAGACCTTATCAAGACCACCACGTCTTATGATGATTTAGAAGGCTGTGATTTAATCATTGAAGCTGTTTTTGAAGACATTGATATTAAAGCGGAATGTACGCGACAATCTGAAGCCGTTATTCCAGAGACTGCCTTTTATGCTTCTAACACCTCAACCTTGCCAATCACTGAGCTTGCTAAAGCCAGCAAACGCCCGAACCAGTTTATCGGTCTGCATTTCTTCTCACCGGTTGATAAGATGCCACTCGTTGAGATTATCGTTGGTGAAAAAACCGACGATGCCACGCTAGCAACAGGTTTTGATTATGTTGGCCAAATTGGCAAGACGCCCATCGTTGTCAATGACAGCCGCGGATTTTATACATCACGTGTTTTTGGCACTTATGTGTCAGAAGGCATTGCCATGTTAGCTGAAGGTGTTCATCCTCGCAGTATAGAAGTGGCTGGTATGAAGTCTGGTATGCCGATGCCGCCGCTGGCACTGCAAGATGAGGTGTCACTCAGCCTGTCACTACACGTGATGGAGCAGACTAAAAAGGCAATGGAGGCAGAAGGTAAGACTTTTACGCCGCATCCTGCGATGTTAGTAGTAGAAAAAATGGTCAAAGAATTTGGCCGCGAAGGTAAAAAGGTGTCTAAAGGTTTTTATGATTATCCAGAGAATGGTGAAAAACATCTATGGTCTGAGCTCACTGAACTGTATCCAACGACAGATGAGCAGCCCTCGCAGCAAGACTTGGTAGACCGTCTACTTTACGTGCAAGCCAACGAGACTGCGAAATGCTATGAAGAAAATGTTGTCCGTACGGTAGCTGACGCCAATATCGGCTCGATTTTTGGTTGGGGTTTTGCGCCAAACCAAGGGGGGACGCTACAGTTTATCAACTCAGTAGGCGTCGATAAATTTGTCGCGCGTAGTCGTGAGCTGGCACAGAAATATGGCGCACGTTTTGAGCCTGCGCAGATATTAGTGGCAATGGCGGCAAAAGGCGAGGTTTTCTCAGATGACTGAATCGATGGTTAATCAAGCGGATGCTATGAAAGACTGCTTACAAGGGCTGCGCGTCATTGATTTAACGCGCAACCTGCCTGGGCCATTTGCGACCAGATTGCTTGCGGACTTAGGCGCGGACATTATTAAGATTGAACCACTCAATGGCGATCCAGCCCGCGCTTTTGGGGATTTGTTTACCGCCCTTAATCATGGCAAAACCACTTTAAAAGTTGACTTTCGTGACTCGCAAGGTATTGAGACTATCAAAGCGCAAATCAAGGATAGCGACGTGATGCTCGATAGCTTTCGCCCTGAGGTATTAGAAGGCATGGGGCTTGATGCCAAAACCTTGCATGCCATTAATCCAAAGCTGGTCATGGTATCGATTACGGGCTATGGCATGGCTAATAGCGATGGCATCACTCATGATTGGGCGCATAAAGCCGGTCATGATATCAATTTTATGGCGATGAGCGGGGTGCTTGACCAGCTCAAGACGGCAGATGGCGAGCAGGCAATGCCCAATGTTCAGTTTGCAGACTTAGCAGGCGGCAGTGACACGGCGGTGATTGCTCTATTAGCGGCTGTATTTGCAGCCCAGCGTACGGGGAAAGGTCGCCACGTTGCGGTCAGTATGACGCACAGCTTGTATCAGCATCTGGTCATGCCAAAAGCGACTGGAAAACTGGTGGCCAGCTTTTCTGGCAAAAACCCAGAGCCGCAACAGGATTTCTTAGGCGGTTTATTGCCTTGTTATCGGTTGTACAGAACTTCCGATGATCGCCATATGGCGGTGGGTTCACTAGAGCTAAAATTCTGGCAAGGGCTGTGTGAAATATTAGAATTGCCTGAAATTAAAGATGTGCATTGGCAGTGTGGGGTTATGCCCAATACTAAGGCCAGCCAAGAGGCAGCACAAGTGGTTGCCGATACCTTTGCCAATCAGCCTTTAAGCCATTGGCAGCAGGTTTTTGCATCCAACGATGTGTGCGTCACGCCAGTATTGAGTTTAGAGGAGGCAAGAGCACATCCTTTATTTGCCCATCAAGATGAGTATGGGGCGACACTGGGTTGGCAGTAAGGTAATGAAGCTGAAGTAACAGCATTGTTAGTGAATCAGTTAATAGCTTAATCATTTAGCCACTTAATCTCTTAGCCATTATATTTTTAGCATCTACGGCATTCTTAAGCGACTGAAAAAACATTCCTCTTTTGCGTTAACCCCTTTATGAACTTATCACTATTGGCGCGGTAATCGACTTATTGCATGCAATTTTAGAGAAAACGGCAGTATTTCTAGGCAAATGTATAAGCAATCAAGTTTAAAGCCGTACTGACTCAAAATGATTTGTTATCTATTGTTAAACATGAGCGGATGCTAGGTATAATGCAGCCCTAGCATCGTTTTCACTCATACGTCCTTAATAAGAAGATTTTATTATGTCAAACAAGCGTCCCTTATATATTCCTATTGCTGGCCCCGCGCTATTAGAAACCTCTTTATTGAATAAAGGTAGTGCTTTTTCATCAGAAGAACGCGATAGCTTTAATTTAACAGGGCTATTACCACACAACATTGAGACGATTGAAGAGCAGTCTCTGCGGGCTTATCACCAACTGCGTTCATTTACCAATACGATGGATAAGCACATTTATTTGCGTAATATACAAGATACCAATGAGACCTTGTTTCATCATCTGGTTGAGCAGCATATTGAGGAAGTCATGCCGCTCATCTACACGCCAACGGTTGGTCAAGCTTGTGAAAAGTTCTCGCAAATTTATCGCCGGAAACGGGGCTTATTTATCTCCTACCCTGAGCGTCATAAAATCGACGATATGCTGCAAAACGCCACCAAACAGAATGTTAAAGTAATCGTTGTCACTGATGGTGAGCGTATATTGGGTCTTGGCGACCAAGGTATTGGTGGTATGGGCATTCCAATTGGCAAATTAGCGTTGTACACAGCTTGCGGTGGCATTAGTCCCGCTTACTGTCTGCCTATTTTGTTAGATGTCGGTACCAATAACCAACAGCTACTTGACGATCCTATGTATATGGGTTGGAGGAATCCACGCATCTCTGGCGATGAATATAATGAATTTGTCGATTTATTTATTCAAGCCGTTAAGCGTCGTTGGCCAGAGGTGTTATTACAATTTGAAGATTTTGCACAGGGAAACGCCACCCCGTTATTAAACAGATATCGTGACCAGTTATGCTGTTTCAATGATGATATTCAAGGGACTGCTGCGGTTTCGGTCGGTGCTTTGATTGCCGCGTGCCTCAATAAAGGGCAAAAACTCAGTCAGCAAAAAATAGCTTTCTTAGGGGCAGGTTCTGCGGGCTGCGGTATTGCTGAGCATATCATTCGCCAAATGCAGCGCGAAGGCTTAACCGAAGAGCAAGCGCGCAGCCAAGTATTTATGGTTGACCGTTACGGTTTGCTCATCGATAGCATGACAGAGCTACAAAAATTCCAAGAGCCACTGGTGCAAAAACAATCAGCAATTGAGCATTGGGATAAGAGTCAAAAACTCGGTTTAGCGCAAGTGGTGAAACAAGCAAAAATAACGGTATTGTTCGGCGTGAGTGGACAAAAAGGTTTGTTTACTCAAGAGGTGATCGAGTCCTTATGTGCTAATACTGAACACCCAATTGTACTACCGCTTTCAAACCCGACCTCTCGTGTGGAAGCCACACCGCAAGAAGTGATGAACTGGAGCCGTGGTCGCGCCATTATCGCAACGGGTAGTCCTTTTGCTCATACCACTTTTAACGGTCAGTCTTTTGAGGTTTCTCAATGTAATAACAGCTATATATTTCCTGGTATCGGTCTTGGTGTTCTCGCAGCAAGGGCGAGAGGTATCAGCGACAATATGTTAATGGCGGCAAGCCAAGCGCTTGCAGATATATCAATGGAGTACGAAAAAGCGCCCGGCGCCATACTACCGCCAATTAAAGTTATTAAAGAGATCAGTAAAAAAATAGCCTATGAAGTGGCACTGCAAGCGGTCCAAGATAAGCTGGCATTACCTATCACAGCGGAGAACCTACAGCGCCGACTGGAAGCGAATTTTTGGTTGCCTGAATATCGCAATTATCGTCGTACTTCTTTCTAGTTTTTAGAAGGTGTTTATAGGTAAATGATAAATAAATAGTAGATAGCTGGTTCTAGGCTAGGGCATGTCCTTGCTTGAACGCTAACTGAAATTTGCTAAATACAGTTGGTCGGTTGCGGCTGATTTGGTTTAGCATAAAAAAGCAATTAGTTCAGCAGGCGCAGCGGCGTCTTTTTATAGTTATCAATCATTCATTAAAATCGTAAAAGCCCTCTATACTATTTTATATAGCGTAGAGGGCTTTTTGGTTTCTTAGGTAGCTTTTTATTATTTTTATACCAACGTCATGGTATTAATTTCTATATAGTTTGCCATCTACCTATATGTTCTGACATTTCTAAAATTCCCATAAAAAAAGGCTTGCTGCATCGCTGCGAACAAGCCTGATTTAAAATGTGGTAGGCCCAGTATCAACCACATTAAAATATCAAGTTATTGATTCAATTAATTTTATTTAAAAATATTTTTCATTATACCAACGGTTATACCAACGGTTATACCAACAATTTAATATTGTTGTTAGCCTAAATCTACGCAGTAAAAAGTAAGAATATAAACATGTTAATTTTTGTTATTTACAAACCTCAACTAAAATTAATGCATTTCCATAAGATTGATGACCTTGCGTAATGCCATCATAATATAGTCTTTCCTCAATGCTTTGACATTCACTTGTCAGAACATGTTGGAATAGGTGCTATAAATTAACGTCCAATTATAATTGCTTTTATGCTCCAACTGCATTAGCTTCTCTTTTTCGTAGATTGATTAGCGGGCTATGTTATCGCAAACCTCAAATCATAATATGATTCATGGATGTTTGTTATTATATCGAGTAAAAGACTTAAGTTAAGCCTTTACATTCGCAGTTGTATGGCATAAATTAAAAACGTTTATAAACGCCAATCTCAACTTATCGTAGGCTTTTGATTTTTATAGAATTTAAAATTCTAATTGTTTTAACTGAAATTTTAAAAACTAAGTAAACCAATACCTTAGAAAAACAAGTTGAGAGTGGGGTTTTATAAGTACTTTATTTATCAGACTATATTATAAGGAAGTAAGAATGAGTGATCCAAAAAATGGTGGTACAAATTCAGAAGGTAGAATAGGCTCTGGTATCGAGTCAGACAAAGGTTCGTGGCCATTAAGCAATAAGGGACAGCAACCACCTCCTCCTTCTAGTCAAATACCAGAACTTAAAAAACCTAAAAAATAGCATACTCACCTCGGTAGCAGTAAACCTTAGTTATGATTATAAACTCATTGAAATCAATAGGACAAAATCATGGGGAACTCAAGTAACAATAGTTCTGATTCAGATCGTAAAATAAAATCCGATCGAGGAGGTTCTGTAAGCGGATCTTTAGGTGATGCATCAATTGGGCAAAGACCAACACCGCCAACCAGCGCGCTACCACCTCTCAAGAAACCAAAAAAATAATACGTTTAATTTTTTTTAACATAACGCATTTCTAAGAGTTTGATGTCTTCTCTAGGGAAGTAAGTAACCATACTACCAAGATCATCTGCTAGCTTGACGTCATCCTCTTCTACCCAATCTCCATCTTTTTTTGCAATATGCGTTACATAAAAGGCAATTCCATCGTCATCCATAGTAAAGGGCGCAAATGGCTCACCTACAAAATCAACTGTATTATTACAAGCATAACAAGTACCATCTTTGTGGTATAGCTTAACTTGTAGTGCTCCTACTTTTTTATGTGAAGATAGCGTTTTCCATACATCTCCTAAATTTAGAGTGTTACTCACATTTCTTTTATATAGAAAATCTCTCCACTTTTCTTCACCCCATGTCAGCCACAAGTATGCAATCAACAGCCCTGAGGGTATAGCAAAATAAGCATACGGTGAATCCCATAGCTGAACTGTTAGAGCAGTTGGCAGCCCCAACACTAGTATAAGCATCCACACATCAACTAGCTTTTCAGTCTTTCTATGGTCGCGCCTAAGTAAGACATAACCGATATAGCCAGAAACTAGTGTGGCCTGTACTTGTAAAGGCAACTGTAGTAATTCTTGCATAAGCATCCCCTAACTTTTGACTATTATTATTGCACATACTCAGAGTGCAGTTTAAGAATGAAACGCAATAAAAAACTTGTTACTATTAAACGAATTACCTTATAAAAATACTAGGAAAGATTAGGCACGGAGTTTTTCAAGGTAGTTGT
>NZ_DJUD01000007.1:0-10768 GCF_002439405.1 Psychrobacter sp. UBA6291
CACTTGGTGTGTTAATCTAAGAAACTAATAACGCCTTATTTTACTTTTAATAGCTCAACGGTAAAGATAAGGGTGCTGTTTGGCTCGATACCAGCATTACCCGCTTCGCCATAAGCGATATCAGATGGGATATAGAATTCGTATTTGCCACCCTCTTTCATCAACTGTAGGCCTTCTGTCCAGCCAGCGATGACTTGGTTTAATGGAAATTCAATCGGCTCACCGCGCTCATAAGAGCTGTCAAATACCGTACCATCAATCAATTTACCTTCGTAGTTGACTTCGACCACGTCAGTCGCTTTTGGTGATTTGCCAGTACCAGCGGTCAATACTTTATACTGTAAGCCAGAAGCGGTGGTTTTCACGCCTTCTTTTTTACCATTTTCTGCTAAGAATGCCGCACCTTTGGTTTTGTTATCTTCAGCTTTGCCTTCCATCTCTTTGACGAACTTTTCTTCTTGTTCTTTTTGATAAGTCATCAACACTTCTTGCATTTGCTCTTGCGTCAATGCTGAGTCTTTACCTTCGTAGCCATCGCGGAAGCCTTTTTCAAAGGTATCAAGGTTCAGATCGCCGACCGCTTCTTTATTACCTTCTGCCATCATATAACCCAAGCTGTAACCCACTTTTTCATTGGCTGGGCTTTTTTCAGTCACTGAAACGCTTTTGCTGGCGCTTTCTTTATTGCCATTACTAGCATTACAGCCGGTAACTAATAACATCGCACTAGCAAGGGCACTAATGCTTAAGGTAGTAATTTTTTTCATAGAATACTCTCAAATTGTAAGGATAGTGGCGAGATGTCACATTCTTCTATCATAGCAAATCTTAGTTTTAGGAGCTACGATTCCCTTGAAATTATCGGTCAAATGTACAGTCTGTGTTAATATCTGCCGCCAAATTAACAACTTATCACACAACTATAGTAAGCCGTTAAGCTTTCTGTCTTTAAATACCTCATTACATCAGCTAAGCTAAATTGGTCAAAGTAAGAAGTAACAGAACGTAGATTTTGTTAACAATCTGCACAGAATGTTAGTAGGGTCTTATAAAAAACACTTCTTGAATAATATCAATTAAAAATATTAATAATTAGGTATGGGTTCGTTACCAATAATTAGGCTCATATTGTAGAGCAGAGATTATTTGATAAGGAATGCATGATCATTAAAGGAGGACAGGATGAATCCAATGTATACATCGTTCAACGGTTATCTGGGTGGCCCTATTGGTTCCATCATCGGCGCTATTTTAATTTTTATCATTGGTTGGCTTGTGGCACTGGGTATCGCTGCCCTTGTACGTGGTGTGTTGTCAAAAGTAAATCTTAACCAACGCATGAATTCTTCAACCGGTAAAAGCTACGATTTAGAAGGCATTATCTCCAAAATCGTTTTCTGGTTTATTTTCATCATCGCCATCGCTGGCGCGTTAAGTCAATTAAATCTGAATTCTATCTCAACCCCATTTGCTAATATGGTCAATCAAGTCTTGACCTTTATTCCAAACCTTATCGCCGCGATTGCTGTTGGTGTGATTGGTTGGGTCATTGCGACCGTTGCGCGTACTGCCATTAACGCAGCATTAGCAAAAACATCAATGGATGAGCGTTTAAGTGCCAAGGCAGGCGTAAAACCAATGAGCAGCACCATTGCTGATATGGTTTACTGGTTCATCCTTTTGGTTGTATTGACCATGGTACTTGGTCAGTTAGAGCTTGATGGTTTATTTGCGCCATTGACCAATATGGTTGATAAAATCTTTAGCTTTATTCCTAATATTCTTATTGCTGGTGTGGTCTTCGTGGTGGGTTATATCATCGCCAAAGTCGTACGCGGCATTGTGACCAACTTAGTTTCTACTTTCGATGTACAGAAGCTTGCATCAAAAGCAGGTCTAAGTGAACAAAACAGCTTGCCTAATATCGCAGGTTCATTAGCGTTTTTAGTGGTTATCATCCCAACGATTATTGCCGCTTTAAATGCGCTAAAAATCGATGTGATTGCGCGCCCTGCAACCAACATGTTGAACAAAATCATGGAAGCGTTGCCAAATATATTTATGGCAGCAGCGATTTTAATCGTGACCTTCTATGTAGTACGTATGGTCGCTAACATCATCAAAGGTTTGATCGAAAATACTCAAATCAACCAATTACCTGCGAAAGTTGGTCTGCAAGAAACCATGGGTGATAAGAAGATTTCTGATCTTGTCAGTTATGCAATTATCTTCTTTGCCATGCTATTTGCTGCGATTGCCGCCGCTGATCTATTAGGTTTCGAGCCTATCTCAGCCATCATCGCTATGTTTATTGCTTTTGGTGCCAATATTATTTTGGGCGCAATCATTCTGTTCATTGGTTTTTGGCTTGCCAATATCATCGCTGGTGTCGTTGAGCGCTCTGAACAAGGTTCGCAGTTCTTAGCAAACATCGTACGTGTCTTAATCATGGGCCTAGTATTGGCGATGGGTCTAAAAGCGATGGGTATCGCTGATTCTATCGTTAACTTAGCATTTGGTCTAACCTTAGGTGCGGTTGCGGTTGCATTTGCCCTATCATTTGGTCTTGGCGGTCAAGAAGCAGCTGCTCGCTTCCTCCGTAAAATGCAAGATAAGATGGACAGAGAACGTGACGAAGCAAAAGCGAAATCTGCTCTGACGCCAAACTCATCGACGCAAGATAAAGTTGCCGCGTCAGTGCGTGAGAATACGCCAACGGCTAAGCCTGCGACTACGTCAACTCCTGATATTCATACCGATATCGTTGATACAACACGAGTGAATACGGACACTATCAATACTTCTGACATCAACAACACTGCCAATACTAACGTAAATAACAACGTTAATGATGGTAGTATCACTGATGATGATATTGCTAATAATAACATCCTGCCTGGTAGCGGTTTATACGACGATACCAATAATAAATAAGCAGTGATTATATTTTAAGTACAAAAAAGACAGCCTAGGCTGTCTTTTTTTATACGCGTTTATAAATATTTTTAACAAGGTATGGTGAGTGAAAAGCAATATCGATACATCATTCACTGCTGATATTAATTTTTCTTGCTTGCTGTGCCTGCGCAGACAGAGGCTACAAAAAACTGATATCAGCAATACCTTAGCGTTTTTAGGATATTTTGACTATAGCTAGAACAAAGCGCATTTTATGTTTGGTTCTGCTCCCACTATCGGTTTAGATTTTGCTGTTGCAGCTGCTGTATTTGTTTGGTTAGCTGGCGCTCGCGTTGGCTCATGGCAGCAACTGGCTGTATCCATAAATCAATATCGATAAAGGTCTCATTCGCCTCATCAATGAAATCTATACCGAGTACAATCACGTGATGCAGCTCCGCTATCGGTAAGCGCGTGGCCACATCCAAAGCGATTTTCGCAAGGTTTGGCTGTATGGTTTGTTTACTATGTTGCCCTTTGACATCTTGCCCATAAAATATCAGCATATAATGCCGACCTAAAGACTCATAAGAATGATGATGGACGACATAGCCTTGTTCTCGTAATTGCTGTTGTTGTTTGGGATGTTTATACAAGGTACCAATCAGCTCATGCCGTGAAAACAAAGACTCATCGAGTATTTGCTGCTGCCAATATGCAAGATTTATTGCCGAGAAATCTTGCTTATTCTTTTTTTGCCCATTATCGCTATACCGCTTTAACATTTGGCTAATCATTTGCGACCATAACACAGCCGCTTGCGCCATACGCTGCTGATACATTTGGCTGGTGGTACTCTGACTTTTTTGCGCTAGTGCCATCGCAATCAAGGCGGAATTTGGCTTATCTTGCATCTTATATTTAATCAGCGCGTTGTCTATAGCGATAGCTTGCGCAAATACGGCAGGGTTATTTAGGAAATCAGCAATCATCGCCTCTTCAGACTTAAGACTATCTATACGGCTATTATCAGTATGTTGCCACTGTCCTAAACGATATTGTAAAAATCGCCATAGCTCGCATGGCGTATGTAATGCCCTTAATATCAATTGCCAATCATGCCAGCCAAACAGTTGCAATGGCAGTTCGCTTGCATGTATTTCTGAACTTAAACTGTCTATAAACGCATTGCTAATAAGGTTATTTTTTACACGTTTACTTGTGTTCTGATAAATGTTTCTAAATTGAATATCAAAAACCACAGCATATGTCGTCGCTTCTATCTTATCTTTGTACCTAGTTAAATAGTCGTTGCGCCATGCCGAAATCGATTCAATAGCCGTTTTACGTACGTTTTCAATATGTCCTGCGACAATATCTTCAGGTAAATAAATGCTTAGATTTAATAGCTGCAACTGACCTAGGGGCAATTGATAGTCATATTTTTGCGCCTTATATTGGCCGTTATAACTAGTAACAAGCGCTTGAATAGTAGGCAGTTCAATCTCTAATACTTCAGATTGCAGGTAACAGGCTAACTCATCGCCAAGATAACCTTCATCAGATATCACCGTAGTCAAATTGGACACAGCCGCAACCTTTTCTTATTAAATAAATATAGCAATTTATACCTTGTCATAACTTTTAGCGATAAATTGAACAACATAAACGCCATTATACCTAGTCGCATTCATCGCAGTGAGTTGTTATGATGACATAAAAGCTAGCAGCTTTGCACCGCGTTTACTGGGCTATAAATTGCCACAGCACTTATGGGCTTGCTTAATATTTTCATTTATATAATAACACTCGTATGATAACAAGGACTGAACATCATGAAACGCTTTAAAGAAAAAACCGTCATCGTCACAGGCGCAGGCTCTGGTATCGGCCGCGCAACCGCCATTCGTTTTGCTCAAGAAGGCGCCAATGTGGTGTTAGTTGGACGCACCGCTGCCACCCTAGAGGAAACAGCAAAAGCGTTCCCACAAGATCGCACTTGGATTCATACCGACAATTTTTTGACCATCGTCTGTGATATCAGCGTAGAGGCTCAAGTACAAGAAATGATGAAAAGAGTCGTCGATAAATTCGGCAAAATTGATGTCTTGGTAAACAATGCCGGCAAAGCCATGCAAGGGAAAATCACTGAGCTGTCTTCTGAAGATTGGAAATTGGCGATTGATGTCAATTTAAATGGCACTTTTTATGTCTGTCAGGCTGCCATGCCGCACTTGATTGCGAGTAAAGGCAATATTATCAATGTCTCGTCGCTGTCTGGCGTCGGTGGCGACTGGAATATGGCGGCTTATAATGCGGCCAAAGCCGGTATCAGCAACCTAACGCGTACGCTCGCGCTAGACCACGGCGCTGATGGCGTGCGCGTCAACGCTGTCAATCCAAGCGTGACAGCAACCGAGATGACCACCGCTATTCAAGACAACGACAGCAAGACTGATAAATTTTTGGACCGCTGCCCACTTAAGCGGATGGCGAAACCAGAAGATATTGCCGCTACCATTACTTTTTTAGCCAGTGACGACGCCGCGATGATTACCGGTGTTAATTTGCCCGTTGATGGCGGAGTCAGTGCTTCTAATGGGCAACCGCATTTTTAGTAGCCAATCACCTACTAGAACCACTTAATAGCAAACTTAAATGTTTAACATTAAAAAAGCCTCTGATAGTTGGGCTATCAGAGGCTTTTTGATTGCAATCGTTATTAAAAATTATAAAAGCGTTAGTCAGCTAAATGATTGATATCCTGTAGTGGCTGCGATAATCGCTCAGGATATCGCGGTACAACGCCGCGATACTGCGCATATATTTTTGGCAAATCGACGTCGATATCTCCTGTCGGATAGACGAGCGACATAAAGCGTATTTCTTTGGTTTTATAGTCCATCGCTACGGGTAAAATCGGCACGCCTGCCCCTAATGCCAAATAATAAAAGCCAGTCTTCCAGTCTTTGGTATATTGGCGTGTACCTTCTGGCGCTAAGCCTAAAAATAGCGGTTTGCCAGTTTTAAATTTATCAATACTCGCCTGCAGCACCGAGCCTTTATTACCACGGTCAATAGGAATGACGCCAATCCACTTTAACAGCTGTGCAAACAACGGCACTTTAAATAGCGTATGTTTGCCCATGATGCTGATTTTTAAATCTAGGGCAAATAAGCTTGGTATCGCATAAATACCATCGACGTTGGATGTATGCGGCAGCGCCAAAACCACCGCCTGCGGGATATTTGGAATCTCGCCAACGGTACGCCAACCTACTGCTTTTAACAATGCCGAGCCAATCTTTGGCGCAAACTTATTACCACGTTTTGGTACTAAATCACCCAGCTGCTTTTTGCTCAAACTTGGTAGTACTTTTGAGCGCGTAGGTTTAGAAGCAGCCGCTTTAGAACGCTTAAAAAATTTTGATGTCATGACGGCACCATATAGTAAAAGATACCTCTATAATACCATTAAGCGTCTGCTACTAGATTGAATTTTATAGGCTTTTATCACCTACCAGCTCACTTTTTTATGTACTTATATAAAGAAATATATGAATGAAAGTAAGGCGTGTGGACCTATAAAACCTTTCTTAGATAATCGCCAAATTACCTTTATGCTCAAGCCATGACTTACGATCAGACGCGCGTTTTTTGGCGAGTAGCATATCCATCACGCTATTGGTTAATATCATATCGTCCATATCTAGCTGTACCAATCGGCGGGTATCGCGGTTCATGGTGGTCTCGCGCAGCTGTTCGGCACTCATTTCACCCAAACCTTTAAAGCGCGTAATTTGGGCTTTTTTATTGCCCGGTACATTGGCCAATATGTGCTCAAGTTCTGACTCATCTAACGCATAATGTACCTCTTTACCAACATCGACGCGGTACAGCGGCGGCATCGCGACAAATAAATGACCGGCATCAACCAACGCTGGGAAATGCTTAACAAATAAGGCACAGATAAGCGTGGCAATATGTAGACCATCAGAGTCAGCATCAGCCAAAATACATATTTTGTCATAGCGCAGCTCGGTTAAATCATCCGACGCTGGATCAACCCCAATGGCAATGGCAATATCATGAATCTCTTGGCTTGATAATACCGTATCTGACGACACTTCCCACGTATTTAAAATCTTACCACGCAGCGGCAATATCGCTTGATAGTGACGGTCGCGTGCTTGCTTGGCACTACCGCCTGCCGAATCCCCTTCGACCAAAAACAGCTCTGCGCCATCCCGTAAATCACCGCGGCAGTCCGCTAATTTACCAGGTAGTGCTGGCCCTTGAGTAATTTTTTTACGCGCCACTTTTTTGGCTGATTTTAGGCGGCGACCGGCTTTATTAATCGCCAATTCTGCAATCTGTGTGCCCATCTCGGCATGTTGATTGAGCCACAAACTAAAAGCATCTTTTGCTAGTGTTTGCACCGCGCCCGCCGCTTCACGGCTAGAAAGCCGCTCTTTGGTTTGGCCAGAAAACTGCGGTTCAGAAAACTTCAGCGACAAGATATAGTTGACGCCATCCCAGACATCTTCGGCTGTTAATTTAACATTACGAGGCAGTAGATTATGAATATCGCAAAACTCACGTAGTGCCTCTAAAATACCGGTACGTAAGCCATTAACATGCGTACCGCCTTGCGCAGTTGGAATAAGATTGACATAGCTTTCTTGAATCGGCGTGCCACCATCCGGCAACCAAGACAAAGCAAAGGTGATAGCAGCACGCTCACCAGCTTTTGCTTCATGATTATAATAAAATGGTGCTTCTGGTAAGGTTTCTAAACCATCTAGCTGCTCGTTTAGATACTCAACCACCCCATCGGTAAATTGCCAAACCACTTTTTCATTATTGATATCATCGACAAACTCAATCGTCAGACCAGCGGCTAATACCGCTTTGGCTTTTAGATTGTGTTTCAGCTGCTTAACATTGAATTTTGGCGTATCAAAAAAACTACCATCGGCCCAAAACTTAACTCTAGTGCCACGCTTACGTTTATTGGGGCTTACTGTTTCGGTTAAAGAGGTCACCGCTGCGCCATTCTCAAAGGCCATCTCGAACTGCGTACTATCGCGCCAAACCGTTACTTCAACTCGCGTTGAAAGTGCGTTAACGACAGAGATACCCACACCATGCAGACCACCCGATACCTCATAGTTGGAAGTTGAAAACTTACCACCCGCATGTAGACGGGTCAAAATCAGCTCAATCCCTGATTGGCCAAATTCAGGATGGATATCAGTTGGCATACCGCGGCCATCATCTTCGACCGATAGCGAGCCGTCACTATGCAGCTGCACCTTGATGGTTTTCGCATAACCCGCCAACGCTTCGTCGACTGAGTTATCAATGACCTCTTGGGCTAAATGATTGGGGCGCGTGGTGTCGGTGTACATTCCAGGGCGACGGCGGACAGGCTCTAGCCCTTCTAAAACTTCTAACGATTGCGCATTATATTGACTCACAAATGCATCCTTAATTATTCATGTGCGATTAATTCTATTAACCCATTATAACGAAAAATAGTAGCCTTAAGGTCAATACTCATTTGCTTACGTCAGATAATGTCGTTCAGTTAAATCCGTGTGAGACTCTGCAGCATCTCAATCACCGTAGGTAATTGCTTAATAAAATCACTAAATCGATGATCGCCGCCCGTTTGCATCGTTACGCTTGCTCCTTGTGTTTGATAAAACTGTTTAGATAATTCAGGATTGAGCAGCTCATCTCCTTCCTTAATGAGAACAGCAATTTTATTAGGATAATTAACGGTTGATAGTTGGTGCGCTGCAAACCATTGCAAATCTATTTGAGTAATATCCCAACCGCCCGCTGTTGCATGAATAACCTGCTTGCCCAAATCCTCGTCTTTAACATTGTTTTTTAGCGCAAAATCTTTAGCAAACCGCTGCAAAGTAATATGCGGCTGGATGCTGGGGTTTAATAATAGCGCTGGGCAACCGGTATGATTGCTAACCACCGTAGAAAAATAACCGCCTAAGGAGCTACCGACCAGTACGGTAGAAAAAAATTTATTTGGCTTATCTTGCGCCTTTTTATTTTGACCGTCTAAACGTTCAATTAACGACAGGATTTGCTTAAAAACTTGCTCAGGAGTCTTGTTCAAATCAGGTCGTAATACCTTGATATCGGGATGATACTTTTGGCAATAATCCTCCAATAATTTGCCTTTCGTAGAGTTGGCATCACTGTCTAAGCCATGGATATAAATAATATTCACGTAGAATCTCACTGATTGGTTTTGTTATGATTGCTGTATATGGCGGTGCAAAACTTAGCATAGCACTGACGCCACAAAAACAGTAACGATAAAATGGCACAGTATTATTCGCTATTTGCGCCATAATAGTATTTACGGTGAGACGAGACAAGCAATCGGGCAAGTTAAAGGAATAACGTAATAGCGATGGAGCCGCCATGAATCAGCAGTTTGAACTGTTCGAGATTGCCAATCCATGCATTGGTGTTTGCCAAAGCAATAAAAAGGGCTACTGCTTTGGCTGCCTGCGTAGCCGTCCTGAGCGCCAGCTATGGCATGAGATGACGACCGAACAGCGCCGCGAAGTACTAAGGCTTATAGCAGGGCGTAGGCAACGTATCGAGCAGCTACGACAGCGTAAAGGCGAGCAATTGGGCTTTGATTTTGATGAGTCAATAGAGACAGGAAGATTGTTTTAACAAAAATGAAAGGTTAATATATACTTAATATTACAAGGTATTAATGTAAAAAAACTACATAGTATCCTATTGAAATTTATTTTATTATCACTATATACAAATAAATGAATATTTATAAACCAAATGGTTTTTAAGGATAATATAATGAATCATACTGTCACGCCTGATACAAAAGACACTGTGAAAAACTCGCGCCAAATTGAACACCTTTACGCTGGCGTCGATACCCAAGACGGTGCTGGGGTTAAGCTGACACGGGTACTGACCCAGCAGCTACAAGAGCGTCTTGACCCGTATTTGATGTTAGACAACTTTAAAAGCCATAATCCAGACGACTATGTTGCCGGTTTCCCCAATCATCCGCATCGTGGTTTTGAAACCATTACCTATATGATTACTGGCCGTATGCGCCACCGCGACAGCGCCGGTAACGAAGGGCTATTACAAAATGGCGGCGTCCAATGGATGACGGCGGCGAGCGGTGTGATTCATTCAGAATTGCCTGAACAAGAAAACGGCGCAATGGAAGGTTTCCAGCTTTGGCTTAACCTACCTGCCAAAGACAAAATGAATGACCCTTGGTATAAAGATTTCCAAAGTGACGATTTGCCAAAATATAGCACGGAAGATGGCGTAGACGTCACGGTAATTGCGGGTCAATCGCATGGTATTGAAGGCGCGGTCACACGCGATATCACTGAGCCGACTTATTTGGATATCCATCTACCAGCAGGAACGAGTTTTAGTCAGGCGATTCCGGCTGACCATAATGCTTTTGCTTTTGTCTATCGCGGTACCATAGAAATTGCAGGCGAAACGGTACCAACTAAAACCATGGCTATTCTTGAAAATAATACTGATACTGACGGCGTTACCATTACAGCCGATAGTAGTGAGGATACCAAAGTGATTTTAATCACTGGTCGCCCACTAGGCGAACCGATTGTGCAATATGGTCCTTTTGTCATGAACAGTCAGCAAGAAATCATGCAAGCGGTCACTGATTTCCAAAGTGGCAAGTTTGGTGAAGGCGCTTAAAATTTAGCTATTAGCTAAGCATTAGCCCTGTTTATTTAAACACTCTCTTGAAAGTTAAAGCCCGTATTAGTTCGCCAATACGGGCTTTTTTGATTACTTAGATTCAACATTGAAGTGC
>NZ_DJUD01000071.1:0-9795 GCF_002439405.1 Psychrobacter sp. UBA6291
CCTTCTGATACCATTTAGCCGCCATCTTATTATCTTGCTGGACTTCTTGGCCATCTCTGTAAGTCAAACCAAGGTTAAACTGGGCCTCAGCATCTCCTTGATTCGCTGACTTTTGATATAGCTTAATTCTTGGATTCAAAAGTTGTCGATCATGTGACGAATTTCTTAAAGGTTTTAGCTTATGTTTTAATAGTTTCAGTGGCATTTTTCTTCTTCAAGGTTATTTTGTTGATATAACTGATCTTATCAACAGGGAAATAATTAATATATTTACCCCACTCTCAACTTATTNNNNTAGTTTTTAAAATTTCAGTTAAAACAATTAGAATTTTAAATTCTATAAAAATCAAAAGCCTACGATAAGTTGAGATTGGCGTATATTTATATTATACCCCAAGGGAACCACTTATTTCACCCTTCAAACCTATTAACAGACTGGTATAATAGAACCACTTATATTAGACCGTGTTTGATGATTCATAAATAGCCGTTATTCACAACAAAGTTACCCAGTACTGCGTGACAAATGCCGCTAAGGTACCGACTTATGCAAGAGATCTATCAATAAGCGATTCATCTGCCATCTCATTAGCCATCAGGAGTGCTTGGTATAAGCTGGTTGCACTTGCGCCGCTACGTCCTGCTAAATCAAGCGCTGTACCGTGATCAACTGAGGTACGAATATAGGGCAGCCCCAAGGTAAGATTGACCGTATCGCCAAAGCCGTGCGATTTAAGAACTGGTAAACCTTGATCATGATACATCGCAATGACCGCGTCGCAGTTCGCCAAATGTCTTGGGGTAAATAAGGTATCCGCTGGCATTGCTTCTGATATATCGACGCCTACGTCGATAAACTCACGCAATACGGGATTGATAATCTCAATCTCTTCAACGCCCAAATGCCCGCCCTCGCCTGCATGCGGATTGAGACCGCAAACCAAAATACGTGGCTGCGTTAAGCCAAACTTCTCGCGCATATCGTCAATGACAATTTGCACCGTTTGGCGTACATTATCAGCGGTGATAGCAGCAGGTATGTCTTTTAATGCTAAATGCGTGGTAACAAGCGCCACTTTCATGGCTTGATTGGCGAGCATCATCACGACTTTCTCACAGCCACTTTGCTGCATAAAAAACTCGGTATGACCGCTAAACATGGTGCCATCGAGCAGTTTAATATCAGCATCTATTAAGGCAGATTTTTGCAATGGCCCTGTGACGATGGCAGCGACTGTTTTATTAGTCGCTAACTGATGGGCGTTGTCCAATTGTTTGGCAACCATGGCCGAATTGCGAGTATTAATTTTTCCGCAGACAACGGCTTCAGCACAAGGCGTATTTAACAAAATAAACGCATTATCATCATTGTCATCCATAATTTGCTGTGACATCTGTTCTAAAAAGTCATCGGCTGCGATGTCTAAATCGACAGTTTGCCAAAGCGGACAGTTTTGGAGCACGCCTGCTGTTACCAGTATATCAGCGCGCTTTTGCATTGCGGCGCTATCAGCAGTGACCCAGATTGGACGCTTAAAATCCTGCAATTTACCCTCAGCTGCTAATAGCAGCACGATATCCATACCAATACCAGCAGGCTCACCGGTTGTGATTAATAATGGTAGTCTTTTTTGCATAGTAAAATATCCTATTTTGACATTAAGAATATGATTTTATTGTATTTATTATTATGAAAACGAGCGTTCAAGAGGTTTTAAGGGGACGCAAATTTTATATCATAGCAGATAGCATTTTTATAGATAGTTACTGATAGCAGCCGAAAAAACGCTAGAATGTGTTAAACTTTCGCCTTTCATTGTAGCATTTACCAGCAAGCGCTGAGACCACCTTTTGGTACTTCTCTCGTAGAGCTATGTCGCGCTTGCTTGACCGTATCACTCCTAAAATAAATACTGATAGCAAATAGCTATTTATACTCTTATATAATTAATTTTATACCGACTTTTGAAACTGACTTTTAAGACACTGGGCACCCATGGCAGACAACGAAAAAACCGACGACTTACTCAATCAGACACCGCCGCACAATATCGATATTGAAAAGGCCTTGCTGGCGTCTTTGATGAGCATCGAAGAGGCATACGATAAGATTGCAGATATCGTCACCAAAGACGATTTTTATGCGGGGCGTCACCAGTATATTTTTGATGCAATTGCGCATTTGGCAGCGGTCAACGAGCCTTACGATACGGTCATGGTGCATGATTGGTTGGAAGCACAGAAACTGCTTAAAGGTGCCGGCGGTGACAGCTATTTGGCCGATATTTTGAGCCAAAGTCCTGCCACTTTGTTTAACCTCACTGCTTATGCACAGCGCGTGCGTGAGCTGTCGACCTTACGTCAGCTCATTACCACGGGCAATGACATGCTGACCCTTGCCTATAATCCCAAAGACCAAACGGTAAGCGATATCTTGGACAATGTTGAGGCAAAAATATTTAGTATCAATGAGCAGCATAATAAACGCGCAGAGCAACGCGGCCCCGTTGGTATTACCTCAGTATTGACCAATGTCATTGATAAGATTCAAGAGTTAAAGTCTAATCCTGACGGCATGATAGGTTTACAAACGCCATTCGTCGAGCTAAATAACAAAACCCAAGGCTTACAAGCCGGCGATTTAATCATTGTAGCGGCGCGTCCGTCTATGGGTAAAACCACCTTTGCTATGAACTTAGCAGAAGGCGTTTTGTTTAATGAAGATTTGCCCGTGGTGGTATTTTCGATGGAAATGCCAGCGGAGTCCATCGTCATGCGTTTGCTGTCGTCTTGGGGTGCGATTAATCAGACGCACTTGCGCTCTGGGCAAATGAATGAAGATGAATGGGCAAAAATGATGAATGCCATTCAGCATTTGCAATCTAAGCATTTATATATCGATGACAGTACCGCCCTGCCGCCCTCTGAGCTGCGTTCGCGCTGTCGCCGTATTGCTAAAAATCATGATGGTAAACTTGGCGCTATCGTCGTCGATTACCTACAGCTAATGAAAGTACCTAGTCTTGACGGCAACCGTGTGGGCGAAATCTCGGAAATTTCTCGTAGTTTAAAAGCCTTGGCTCGTGAGCTTGAATGTCCGGTTATTGCGCTGTCGCAGCTTAACC
The DNA here is from genome assembly GCF_002439405.1 of Psychrobacter sp. UBA6291. Taxonomy (NCBI): domain Bacteria; kingdom Pseudomonadati; phylum Pseudomonadota; class Gammaproteobacteria; order Moraxellales; family Moraxellaceae; genus Psychrobacter; species Psychrobacter sp. UBA6291. The sequence goes on from NZ_DJUD01000071.1 coordinate 3,126, forward strand.
GCAGTCTAGAAAACCGTCCTAATAAGCGTCCTATTATGTCGGATTTGCGTGAGTCGGGGGCGATTGAGCAGGATGCCGATTTGATTATGTTTATTTATCGCGATGAGGTTTATAATGAAAACTCAGACCACAAAGGCGTGGCTGAAATCATCATCGGTAAACAGCGTAACGGCCCTATCGGCACCGTCCGCTTAGGCTTTGAAGGGCAATTTACCCGCTTTATTAACCTGACACCAGAATACTATCAAAACGTCAGCTTTGAGAATGACGAGTAAACGGCTGACTAAACGATATATATAACAAGCTTTAACTTTAAAGCGACTATGCATAAAACTAGCCAGTGCGTCATCAGCCAAATTGATGATGTACTGGCTTTATTGCTTTACCCCATTATTAATAACATCATTTGTTTAATGAAATCGTTTTACTAATAAAAATAACTTTGTCAATAAAGAAGGCAATTATGCGCACTATCACAATCAATCCAGCCGCCATTACTCATAATTTGGCGCAAGTTAAAAAACTGGCACCGACGGCTAAAGTTCTTGCTATGGTCAAGGCCAATGCTTATGGTCATGGCGTCGCTGCTGTCTTACCAGCATTGCAACAAGGCGAGCAACAGGCTGATGGTATCGGCGTTGCAACCTTGATAGAAGCCTTGGAAGCGCGACAACTTGGCTGGGATAAAACCATTGGTCTGATTGAAGGCGCATTTACCGCCAAGGAATGGCAGCTAGCGATAGAGCATGATATCAGCTGCGTGATTCATCATGAGCCGCAATTAATATGGGCATTAGAAAAAACCCCACCGACTACCAGCGCCACTCGAGTGGTTTGGCTAAAATATAATACTGGCATGAACCGCTTAGGCTTTAATGACCAAACGCTGATTCCAGCAGCCAAACGTTTGCATAAAGCCGGTTTTCAGCTGATTTTAACCACTCACTTTGCCAATGCCGACGACTGCGCTCATCCTCTAAATGCCATTCAAATTCAGCGCTTTAACGACATGCTACAGACGTTACGAGAAACGGTGAACAGCGATGTAGAAGGCTCATTGTGCAACTCAGCAGGTATCGTCAATTTTCCCGAGCATCATCACGATTGGGTACGTCCGGGCATCATGCTCTACGGCAGTACGCCTGTCATTGACAAAAGTGCGCGTGATTTGGACTTACAGCCAGCAATGGAATTTAGCGCCCAAATCATCGCGCTACAAACAGTCAACGCAGGTGACGGCATTGGTTATGGCAGCCGCTGGACTGCTGGGAAAGATACCAGAACGGCGTTAGTCAGCATCGGTTATGGTGACGGCTATCCACGCGTGGTGAGTGCTGATGCTTATGTTTCTGTTATTGACGATACTAACAACCAAAGCTACCCATGTGCGGTCATCGGACGCGTAGCCATGGATATGATTGTCATTGATGTCAGCGCTGTTCCAAACAGCGTGGCGTTAAATAGTAAAGTGTTGCTATGGGGTAATGCGCCGCACGTCGATGAAGTCGCCGCCCATGCAGAAACCATTAGCTATGAGCTGCTATGCCGCCTAAGCGCGCGCCCAACTCGAAACATAACAGAATCCTAATCGTTAGATATGAACATCATGACAGTTTGCCAGATAAAAGAGACAGCGCCAAATCATGGCAAATTGAACATTTACATTAAGCCCAATTGCGCTATACTAAAAGTTTGTTGTCACCACAGTATATGCACTGACGCGATATGATTACTGACTGACAACGTAACATTTTTATCGATTTTTCATCGATTGTGATCGACTGCTAGGATTACTATGAGTTTGCGCCATTTTTTGACCCTATCTGATTTAACCAAACAAGAACTAGAAAACCTCATCAAACGCGCTTGTGAATTACGCAAAATGCAACATGCCGGCGAGATATATCAGCCCTTCGTTGGGCGGACGCTTGGCATGATATTTGAGAAATCATCCACTCGCACACGTATCTCATTTGAGACGGGTATGGGACAGTTTGGCGGCAGCGCTATCTTTCTGTCGCCAAACGACACGCAGCTTGGGCGCGGTGAGCCGCTAGAAGATTCGGCGCGCGTTATCTCAAGCATGGTCGATATCATTATGATTCGTACCTTTGGGCACGAAAAAGTTGAAACCTTTGCCGAATACTCTAGTGTGCCTATCATTAACGCCCTGACCGACGAATTTCATCCATGCCAGCTGCTTGCTGATATGCAAACGTATTATGAGCATCGTGGCAGTATCGAAAATAAAATCGTCACTTGGGTTGGCGATGGCAACAATATGTGTGCCTCCTACATGCAAGCAGCCAATCAGTTTGGCTTTGAGCTGCGTGTTGCTGCCCCTTATGGTTTTGAGCCTGACCCTGAGCTGATGGAGCGCTTCTCACATTGCGTGAGCTTGGTCGAAGATGTGCAAGATGCAGCAAAAGATTCAAACTTAATCGTCACCGATGTCTGGGCGAGTATGGGACAAGAGTCTGAGCAAAACACTCGCGCACGCCGTTTTGCGCCCTATCAAGTTACGCCATCACTACTCGATAAAGCCGACCCCGAAGTGGTATTTATGCACTGCTTGCCTGCGCATCGCGGCGAAGAAATCTCTCACGATATGCTTGATGATCCGCGCTCAGTGGTCTGGGACGAAGCGGAAAACCGCTTACATGCGCAAAAAGCCTTGATGGAATTTTTATTAAAAGACAAAATTAAGCTACCTGCCTAAAAATAGGTTGTTAAAAACATATGGTGATATTTTGCTAAACCAGCAAGCAGCAGATGAACAGATACGAAAAAGGCAGCGCATATTTTAATGCGCTGCCTTTTTATTGTTTATGACTTTATTTAGCGATAAGTTATAGCATTAAATCCTATCAATAATGCATTAACGCGTCAAAGTTGTCACCCCATCACTGCCCGCTCTAAGCAACACATCGGCTTGATTGGCAGCAAAAATACCATTACAGACCACGCCAACAATATTATTTAACTCTTGTTCGAACGCCAATGGATTACTGACATCCAAATCATAGGTGTCTAAAATCACATTACCATAATCGGTGACAAAATCTTCACGATAAACCGGCTCACCGCCCAAACGGGCTAATTGCCTTGCTACATACGAGCGCGCTTGTGGCAGTACTTCTATCGGTACGGGAAATTCGCGCCCCAAGCATTGCACACTTTTGCTTTCATCAACCATACAGACAAACTTGTTGGAAGCCGCAGCGACGATTTTTTCACGTGTGAGCGCACCGCCACCCCCTTTAATCAATTGCAAATGTTCATTTACCTCGTCAGCGCCATCGATATAGACATCAAGCTGACCGGCAAAGTTTAAATCGACGATGTCGATACCCAAGGCGCGTAGTTTATCTTCGGTGACCTGTGAGCTTGCGACCGCGCCAGCAAGCCTTAACGTCGGCAATAACTCAATCAAACAATTTACCGTACTGCCTGTCCCTACGCCAAGTATCATGTCATCTTCGATATAGCGGAGGGCAGCTTTGGCTGCGGCTTGCTTTTGTGCTTGCTGATCACTCATCATAAATCCTTGGAAAAATAAACGTCTTACTCTAAAAGAGCTAAAATGATAAAGGAAGTAAAAGGCGCGCTTATTATAACCGATGGCTCTAAGCGATGTTAGCGTAAAACCTATTCTAAATACTCATTGAACCCTCTCATTACGCATACTTACTTTAATGTATTCATAAATGAGCATTTAAACTTTAATAAACTCTCGACGAAATTTGCAATTGTGTCTTGCAAGATAGTGAAAATCAGCATAGGCTAATCTATTTCGTTTTTGTGCTTATCTTTACTGGTTTATTGCTGTTTATTATTAAATACCAATTTATAACCATTTGCACTTCTTTTATTCATCTTCACTTTGTTTAGGAAACATTATGCTGTCACATTGGGTACGAGCCATCTTGCAAGCCACCGTCTATGACGTCGCCATTCAAACACCACTTGAAGCTGCACCGAAGCTGACCCAACGTTTTGCTAATGATATTCGATTTAAGCGCGAAGATTTGCAACCGGTTAAATCCTTTAAGTTGCGCGGTGCTTATAACCGTATTAGCCAATTGAGCGATGCGCAAAAAGCACGCGGCGTTATTTGTGCTTCGGCAGGTAATCATGCGCAAGGTGTTGCCTACTCTGCCCGTAAGCTTGACTTGAATAACATCATTGTGATGCCAACCACCACACCGGATATCAAAGTCGATGCGGTACGCGCGCTTGGCGGTAATGTCGATTTGCATGGCGACAGCTTTGATGAAGCCAACCGTTATGCGATTAATCGTGCTGAGACCGAGGGTTTAACCTTTATTCCGCCATATGATGATGAATTGGTGATTGCAGGGCAAGGCACTATTGGTCTGGAATTGACCCAGCAATGGCGCAACATGGATTATGTCTTCGTTGCCGTAGGCGGTGGCGGTTTGATTTCTGGTGTGGCAGCATTTTTAGGTGAAGTGGCGCCGCATGTCAAAGTCATCGCCGTCGAAGCGGAACAATCAGCTTCACTAAAAGCGGCGCTTGAAGCGAATGAACGCGTTAAACTCAAACAAGTTGGACTGTTTGTTGATGGTGTCGCCGTTGCTCAAATTGGCGAGCTGCCTTTTGATATCGTGCGTATGCAAAAGGGCGATGCATCAGGTCCTTTAGTCGAGACTGACGTGGTCACTTGTACCAATGATGAAGTCTGCGCGGCGGTGAAAGATATCTTTGAAGAAAACCGTAGTATCGTTGAGCCTGCTGGTGCTTTGTCCGTTGCAGGCATGAAAAAATATATTGAAGCCAACAATTTACAGGGCAAAAACTGCGTTGGTATCATCTGCGGTGCCAATATGAACTTTGATCGCTTGCGCTATATCGCCGAGCGTACGGAGATTGGCGAGAAAAAAGAAGCCATCTTTGGCGTGACCATCCCTGAACAAACGGGCGCGTTTTTAAACTTTTGCCGCAGCCTACATGGCCGTAATATCACCGAGTTTAACTACCGTGCCGATAGCAAAAAATCACCCGACTCTATGGAACCTGCGTCTATTTTTGTCGGTATCGCCTTAAAAGAAGGTGAGAAAGAGCGTCAAACGATTAGCAACCAATTAGCAGCCGATGGTTATGAAGCACATGATTTAACCGATGATGACATCGCCAAATCTCATATTCGTCATTTGATTGGCGGTCATGCCCATGTCGAAAATGAGCAATTATTAAGCGTAGTATTCCCAGAACGTCCGGGCGCTTTATTGACCTTTTTAGAAAAATTGGGCGATGACTTTAATATTACCTTATTCCATTATCGCAACCACGGTGCTGCTGAAGGTCGCGTATTGGTTGGCTTGCAAGCCTCTGAGGGTAACTCTCGCCAGCTACAAGATGCGCTTCTTGATATTGGTTATGACTGCACCATGCTCAATGACAATATCGGCTATCAGTTGTTTTTAAAATAATCATAATATAGTACAGCATAGGTAATCTTTCATTTATCAGGTCGGTCTTTTAGCGATTAAAAAGCTGGCTCTGATAAATGAATAATGATCACTTACTGACAGTATTTACTCATTTGCAGCGACTATTATTAGGTGATAAGCCGTGACTCAAAAGATACTGATGTTTATATTATTGCTAGTTTTAGGTCTCGTGGGTTATAAGATGCTGCAACCTAAAACCACAACTAGCAATCATGTTACGGCTGATACTTCAGTTCCTGCTTTTACCGCGGCTGATTTGGATGATATCCCGCCAACGTATGTGGATTTAGAGGCAAGTTCAACCTCAAGCTCAGTAGCAAATCCAGCTGTAACGTCACAGCCAGTATTAACAGCGCAATCAGCGGTAGCGCCAAGCTTTGCGTGTGATGGCAGGCGACATTGTTCTCAGATGACCTCATGCGCAGAAGCGACTTACTTTATACAGCACTGTCCTAATACAAAAATGGATGGTAATAATGACGGCATTCCTTGTGAAAAACAGTGGTGTCATTGATTTTTAAGTTCTAGACTTCCTATTCATGCAATACAAGACCGTCATAACAATGGCTAATTTTTTACTTATTCACCATAAAAACCCATTTTGAAAAACTTTAATCACTTATCACTCTTTTAATTCCCAAAAAAACCACCATTATTATCTTAGTTTATTGATATTTATGAGGTTTTGATGAGTAAACATAACAAAAACCACAATCAGCCAAGCCATAGCCAACCAGATACGGTACGTATGCGTCTTGATAAATGGTTATGGGCTGCGCGTTTTTATCGCACTCGCACTCTTGCCAAAGAAGCTATCGAAAGCGGTCGCGTCCATTATGCAGGGAGCCGTGTCAAAACCAGTAAAGAGATTACGGTCGGAGATGAACTCAGTATTCGCCAAGGCTCAGCCACCGCCATGACTGAAAAAACCGTGATTGTCGAAGCGCTAAGTGCCCAACGTGGTAATGCAACTGCCGCCCAAACGCTGTATTCTGAGACTGAGGAAAGTGAAGAGCGCCGCGCCTACTATGCCGAACAGCGCAAACTGGCCAATCTTGCCCGCCCTGATAATAAACCCAATAAAAAAGAGCGTCGTGATCTACAACGCTTTAAAAACAAGCAAGAATAAAAGCTGCCAGTAACAGTAGTATTCTATTATTTATTGCCTAGCGTGACCGTTCCAAAAATCTTACTCA
>NZ_DJUD01000051.1:0-11684 GCF_002439405.1 Psychrobacter sp. UBA6291
GATGGGATGGTCGGATGCTTACATTATCCTAACTATTTGTCTTAACTATCTATGATAAGAAAGCCCAGTTATTGAATAGCTGGGCTTTTTATGGTTTAACTTATCATTGTTTCTTTACCACTATATTAATGAGTAGATACCGCTTTACGGTTGGCACTTTTCGCGCGTTTTTTGCCTTTTAATTTACGTGATAATTTGTTGATATTATTGAGTACCTGACCATAACGAGACGGGAATACGCGCTGGACGGCATCCATCATTTTGGCATCGTTGCCAATCAAACAGCGTGGCTGGTTGGTGGCGGCGGCATGTAAAATAATCCAAGCCGCTTTACTGGCATCGAATTTTAAGAATTTATTAAAGCTACGAATGGCTTTGCTACCGCTACGCATACCGAGGTCGCTGATACTGTCGTTACCGCGTGCGCTATTGGCAATATTGGTTTTGATACCGCCGGGATGCACAGAAGTTGCCGACACGCCGCAGCGCTGAATGTCTAGCTCTTGGCGCAAGCTTTCGGTAAAGCCGCGCACCGCAAATTTACTGGCGTTATAGGCAGATTGTGACGGCTGCGCGGTCAAACCAAACAGGCTTGAGATATTGATGATATGACCATGTTCGTTAAATTGGCGTGGCTTGCTGTCTTTTTTACCAGTATCAATTTCGCTTTCTTTGACGCTATTTTTAATTAGGGGTAAAAACGCCTTGGTGCCATAAACCACGCCCCAAAAATTGATATCCATTACCCATTCAAGCTCGCCAATGCTGCTGCCTTCAACGGAAGAGTAGAGCGCCACGCCTGCATTATTAAAGATAAAATTCACTTTGCTATGTTCCGCCATCACGCTGTCCGCCCACGCTTCGACAGCTTTATTGTCCGAGACGTCGAGTACGGTAGTGGTAACTTTGACATCATAGCCGACCAGTAGCTCCTTGGTCTGCGCTAATTGTTCAGGATTGATATCCGATAACGCCAGATGGCAGCCCATTTTTGCTAAATGCAGGGCAAGCTCGCGTCCTATGCCAGAACCTGCGCCAGTGATAGCGGCGACATGATTGGCATAATAAGGGGTAATATCGTGGTCTTGCTGCGAGGGAAAAGGTAGATATTGGCGCAGTGAATTCGCTATAGTTGAGACATTGCTAGAAACGTGGTTAAGCATGATAAACAGTCCTTTGTATCATTGATTTGAAGAGTTTGGTCGTCGATAAGGATAACGTATAAAAGTCGCTTTACCTTAGCATGATTTGTCCCTTTGGCTGCTATCGATTGATAAACGCAGCTGTCATTTTTAGCCAGCCTATGATGATAAATCACAGACACAAAAAAGCGCCTGAATAACTATCAGACGCTTTTTAAATAAATAGACCATTGAGTACAATGAAGTGCTTTTACCCAATCATCACTTATGCAATTTTAGGAGTTTTGCCTTCGTTAATCACTTGCTCGTCAACCAATACCGTTTTGGCATTTTTCATTGATGGCAGCTCATACATGGTTTCAAGCAGAGCGTTTTCGACGATAGAGCGCAGACCACGAGCACCGGTTTTACGCTCCATAGCTTTTTTGGCAATCGCATCAAGCGCTTCTTTGGTAAACTCAATCTCAGCGCCTTCCATCTCAAACAGATATTTATACTGTTTTACCAATGCGTTTTTCGGTTCTGTCAAAATCTGTACCAAAGCTTCTTCATCAAGCTCTTGTAGCGCTGCAAGTACAGGCAGACGACCAATCAATTCAGGAATGAGACCAAACTTAATTAAATCTTCTGGCTCGACTTGCTGCAGCAAATCTGAGCTGCGGCGGCTGTCATCTTTTGAGCTGACATCAGCGTTAAAACCAATACCGCCTTTTTCCGTACGCTGCTGAATGACTTTATCAAGACCGGCAAACGCACCGCCAACGATAATCAAGATATTGCTGGTATCGACTTGGATCAGCTCTTGCTGTGGATGCTTACGACCACCATGTGGCGGGATAGCGGCAACCGTGCCTTCGATAAGTTTCAGCAACGCTTGCTGTACGCCTTCGCCCGACACGTCGCGAGTGATAGAAGGGTTGTCGCCTTTTTTACTAATTTTATCAATCTCATCAATATAGATGATGCCTTGCTCAGCTTTGCTAACATCATAGTCGGAGGCTTGCAAGAGCTTTTGCACGATGTTTTCAACATCTTCACCGACATAACCGGCTTCCGTTAACGTCGTCGCATCTGCCATCGCAAACGGCACATCAAGTAAGCGTGCGAGTGTTTGCGCAAGCAAGGTCTTACCAGAACCCGTTGGGCCAATCAGCAAGATATTACTTTTTGCCAACTCAACCATGGCGTCATCAGCGCCGATTTTGGCTTTTTTGCTATCTCTAGCCAACGTTTGGCTGACTTTTAGGCGTTTATAATGGTTATAAACTGCGACCGCTAAGGCTTTTTTCGCCGCATCTTGGCCGATGACATATTCATCAAGCTTGGCACGTAGCTCTTTTGGCGTTGGCAGTTTTTTATTGACCCAAGAGGTATCAATGTCGCTGTCGTCGTCGCCATCTTCGGCGCTATCAGCAATCAGGTCCGTACATAGCTCGATACATTCATTACAGATATTGGCGTCGTCAGCGGCAATCAGCTGCTTTACTTCACTTTTTTCTTTGCCGCAAAACGAACAATACGGGGTGTTATCTTCTGCCATATACAGGCACTCCTAAAATTTAATGCTTATCAATGTTTTGATTATGGACATCAGCGCCAAAGCGTAGGGCAGTTGATATATTTCTTCTACCGTAGCGCATTTAGGCCACTGATGTTTTAAAGTCCTTTAAACGTCTATTATCAGAGCTTATAAAGAAATTAAAGCTTATAAAGAATCGGGGCGACGCTCTAATACTTCATCAACCAAGCCGTATTCTTTGGCCTCTTTAGCATCTAGCCAATAGTCACGCTCAACATCTTTTTCGATTTTTTCAACCGGTTGACCGGTACGCTCAGCCAAAATCTCGTTCAAACGAGCACGGGTTTTTAGAATTTCACGCGCATTAATTTCGATATCGGTTGCTTGACCTTGCGCACCACCTGAAGGCTGGTGAATCATCACGCGCGAGTTGGCTAGGGCATAACGTTTGCCTTTTTCGCCCGCTGCCAGTAAGAATGAGCCCATGCTATACGCGCCGCCCATACAAATGGTTGAGACTTCAGGTTTGATAAAGTTCATGGTATCAAAAATAGCCAAACCAGCACTCACTGAACCGCCTGGCGAGTTGATATATAAATGAATGTCTTTATCAGGGTTTTCTGCTTCTAAAAATAATAGCTGCGCCACGATAAGATTGGCCATGTGGTCTTCAACTTGACCGGTCAAAAAGATAACGCGCTCACGTAATAGGCGTGAGAAAATATCAAACGAGCGTTCACCGCGCGCTGATTGCTCAACCACCATCGGAACCAATGCGGCTTGAGTCGAGCTTTGTACATTGTCATGCGCACTCATCAACATATCAAAATGCGGGTTAGCAGTGATGCGATCATAATCTGTCATAAAGATGTCCTGTTTATAAGTCCATAAGATAAAAAATAGAAGCTAGCTGTTGGCTACATTGTTATTGATGATTATCATTGTAAACATTATCGCCTGGCAATAAAACCTACTAGAAAATAAAACCTATTCGCGCATACATTTTATTTTATTAAATTAATCCGACACCAAAATATGCTCAATAAAGCAGATTGGCTATGCCTAATAAAATAGTGGCTAATAAATAATGGTCGCCGCTAGAAATAAGTGAGCCAATGGTAACTTTTTTATCAAAGCAATAGTAACGGTTTAATGTGACAAATGATAAACGACTCCCTATTAATAAGGCGTCTGTGTGCACTTATCAAGGGCAGCATGAATAATCTGTTTATAAAAAATGCTATATTCAAAATATCTTAAAAACGCTACGGTATTGCTGACATCAATTTTTTGTAGTCTCTGTCTGCGCAGGCACAGCAAGCAAGAAAAATTGATATCAGCAGTGTGTGATGTATCAATAGTACTTTTCACTCACTATATTAAGAAAGTAGTTTATAACCAAGCAATAAAAATGCCCTAACAAATGTGTCAGGGCATTTTTATTGCTTGGTATTAAACCAGCCAATATCGACTGGCAAAACGCTAAATTACATTATTACATCGCTTGTTGCTGCTGAGCGGCTAGTAGGTCTTGGTAGCTCACTTCTTTGTCCGTTACTTTGCCTTGCTCGATTAAATAATCGACCACTTGGTCTTCTAGCACTACTGACTCAATGTTAGCGCGTTGCTGCTTATCATTGGTGTAGTATTCTATGACTTCCGCTGGGTCTTCGTAGTTTTCAGCGGCTTCTTTGATAAAGCTTTCAACACGCTCTTGGTCAACTTCTAAGCCTTTGGTGTCGATAACACGAGCAACGATGATGCCTAGACGGGCAGCACGTAGCGCTTGCTCTTCAAACAGCTCATTTGGCAGCATGTCTTTATCGAAACTATCAGCATTAGCACCAAACTGCTGAGAAAAACGTTGCATCATCATGTTGCGTTGACGATCGATTTCTTGCTCTAGCATAGCGTTTGGTACGTCAAACTCGTTCTTTTCTAGTAGCGCATCAAAGGTCGCTTGCTTTACTTGGCTACGCGCGGCATTTTTGATTTCGCGTTCCATGTTTTTACGCACGTCTTCTTTTAATTTCTCAACGCCGCCTTCTTTCACGCCGAATAGCTCTAGGAATTCTTCGTCGATTTCTGGAAGTTTTGATTTTTCAACCAATTTTACATTGATTTTAAATTGTGCTTCTTTACCAGCCAAGTTCTCAGCTTGGTAATCTTCTGGGAAGGTGACGTCGATGACTTTTTCTTCGCCCGCTTTCATACCTTTGATACCATCTTCAAAGCCTGGAATCATCTGATTGCTACCGATAACCAATTTGAAGTCTTCAGCAGAGCCGCCTTCAAATTTTTCGCCGTCGATTGAACCTTCAAAGTCAAAGGTCACTTGGTTGTCTTTGGCCGCTTTACCTTTTTTCTCAACGAACTCTTGACGCTGCTTTTGTAGGTTTTCGATCATAGTGTCAACGTCTTCGTCGCTGACGGTCGCTGTGTGACGCTCAACTTCGATTTCATCAATACCTTGGACGTCGATTTCTGGGAAGATTTCAACAGTCGCTTGATAAACCAAGAAGTCGTCTTCAAGTTTCACGTCGTCGATGTTGGGCATGCCAACAGCACGGATGTCTTCAGATTTGATCGCTTCAAATACGGTATCACGGATCACATCGTTGATGACTTCTTGTTGAATGCCAGCACCGTACTGTGAACGGATATGCGACATCGGTACTTTACCTTTACGGAAACCGTCAATCTTGGCGGTTTTCGCCACTTGGCTGATGCGGCCTTCAACTTTGTTTTGAATTTTTTCAACGGGTACTTTAACCGTTAGCTGAGTTTCTTTGTTAGACAGCTTGTTGGTTGTGACTTGTAAATCTGTAGCCATATTCGTTACACCTTTAGGATTAAATAGAAATAGACAACCAGGCTGCAAAATACGCGTGTGCTACTGGTTGCCGTTGGAATAAATAGGGGATATTGTTAGCGCGCGATTTCGCAATCTGTGAGCGTAGCAATCGCTGACGGCACAAAAATATGAAACGCTTTATTCTAAATAAACGCTCTCAGATATCAATATTAACTGCTAATCGCCCGCATAATAACGCTTTTTGCTCAATTATACAGACAAATAACGGCTTTCAACAAAATTTTAAAAGTAGAACAGTATAATCTATCTGTTTATTAAAGTAAAAATTATCTGTTTAATCGCCCCGTCGAGGATTTATAGGTTTAGCTATCATTGTAATAGCCTACTTATTATAAATACGCTTATAACGGCAATTGCGCCAATAACTGCTCAATGGCCTGACCACGATGACTGATGCTGTTTTTGTCCGTAGCGCTGAGACTTGCCGCCGTCGCTTGTAATTCTGGCAACCAAAATAGCGGATCGTAACCAAAACCACCATCACCATGTGGCGCATCTAAAATCTCGCCGTGCCATAAACCTTGGGCGATAATCGGTAGTGGGTCATCGGCATGACGCACCATGGCGAGTATACACACAAACATACCTTTGATAGGGGTATCTGGCTTGACTGCACGAATAGGCTGCAAGTCAGCGATAAGCTTGGCGTTGTTTTTGGCGTCATTGCCATGCTCGTCGGCATAACGGGCAGAGTAGATACCGGGCGCATTGCCCAATACAGGCACACAAAGCCCTGAATCATCCGCAATCGCCGGTAGGCCACTTGCTCGGCTGGCATGCCGCGCTTTGATAATAGCGTTCTCAATGAAGCTCAAACCGTCCTCGATGGCATCATCGATATCAAGCTGACCTTGCGGGACAATCGTCACAGCCAAATCTGCCGCTGCAAATAAGCGTTTAAACTCACCAAGTTTGCCTTTATTATTACTGGCAAGCACCCATTGATTGGCGAGCTTTGTTTGCGTTAAACGCTCTTGTGGAGTAAGGTTTGCGCTGCTGGCTTGGGTCATATTTTTTGTCCGTCATTAATTCACTGATACTGCTATATTCTAGGCTAGCATGAGCTAAATTACCAATTAGCATAACGAATCGTTGATTCATAACATTTGGTAACTGATATTTGTCACCACTCTTGCTATAATAGGCGACAAGCTACAGTGAATTATATCTTATAGCTTGTGAACTTTTAATTAATAATACTTATGAATATCTATCATGGTTTTTGCCCATTATATATTTATAAGTACATTAACTAATAAGTGATGCGCGCTTAAGATAATTTTAGCATGCAAGCCTTTTAGGTTTACCGCAATATGTTTAGCATATTGAGTAATGACTTTCACTAACAATAAACTAAGCCAATTTAGTCCGATAATTTATAGCGTTGATTTAAGCTATACCTAATACTAATGGCTAAACCAGCAAGGATAAAATAACTATGTCAAATATTACTTTACCAGATCTACCTTATGCAAAAGACGCGCTCGAGCCACATATCAGTGCTGAGACGCTAGAATACCATCATGATAAGCACCATGCCGCTTATGTAAATAAGCTAAATGAATTGCTACCGGGTTCTGGTCTAGAAGACAAAACATTGCCAGAAATCATCGTAGCGACTGCGAAAGATGACAGCAAAAAAACCATGTTTAACCAAGCAGCGCAAGTATGGAACCATACGTTCTATTGGAACTGCATGACGCCTGACAATGGTGGCGGCGAACCTACTGGTGATTTGAAAGCGAAAATCGAAGAAGATTTTGGTAGCTATGACAAGTTCCGCGAAGAGTTCAAAAACGCAGCAACTTCACAGTTTGGTTCTGGTTGGGCTTGGCTAGTTGCTGATAAGGTTGGCGGTAAACTATCAATCGCTAAAACTGGTAACGCTGATACGCCACTTGCACATGACCAAGTAGCGGTATTGACTTGTGACGTGTGGGAACATGCGTACTACATCGATTATCGTAACCGTCGTCCTGACTATGTTGACACCTTCCTAGACAAGCTAGTGAACTGGGACTACGCAAACGCAAAATATAAAGGTCAAGATGCTGGTGTTGAAGAGTAATCTTTAACTTTTAAGCATTTGATTAATAAAAAAGGACGCTGAGAGGCGTCCTTTTTTTTGGTTTGATTTTCTTCTTCAAAATTCTATATAAATCGAATTTTATGAGTAAGCAAGCACTATCAGGTAAAATGGTTATGTGTGGATTTAACATACATTAACATTTGATTAATTTTAGTTTTATCTCTATATCTTTCAAACCGTTAAATACTTGAGAAAATAATTTCAATGTAATAGAAGGTGAGTCTACATGCCTTGTAACCCCTTTGAGATGAGTGTGAGCTTCCGCATTTCGTATATTCTTGAGAGTGCCAAGGGCTGATAAGAGGAGAGCATTTTTCGATGCATCAAGTTTTTTTTCTAATCGCTCAATATTCATGAAACCAATAACGGATGAGAGCATTTTAATAAAATGATTCTTATATTCAAATCCGTAGTTCCGGTCTATAATTTGTTTCTTTACATGAGTTTTAGTTGCTTGTAACTTTAATAAACGATTTGCACACATCTCGATAATATTATCCATAGACTCTTCAATCCAACCACAGAGCTCAAGAATTGCAAGCTTTGAATAATACAGCTTTCTTTTATGGCTATTTGTATCGAAATATAGTTTATTCAATTGTTTAAGATTATTTTCTATATATTTACGAACAATCATAACTTCTATACACTATGAAAAAATTTGTATGGATGCTGATATGCGAGCTTGAACTTTCTCTTTTTTAGCAACGCCATCATTAAGGTACTCAGTCGCTAGTGAAGAGTGTTCTCGAAGCTTTCTAAAACGCGATTTTAAATCTTCTTCTGATAGGTTTTCAAGTCTGTCTATATTTTGAGATATGCCTGCCAAAAGAGCCTCTAATATTGAAACGCCTACTCTTTCATCTTCATTAAGAATTTTTGTTGCTATTAGCTCTACAGTTCTAGTAAAGTTTACTTTTTTGCTATTTAAGAAAGACTCACTAGGGTCTCTATTAACTCTCATGTATTCATTTAAAAATTTAGACAAAATACCTTTATATGAAGAGAGGTTATCGTTGAATGCAAAATGTCTTAATATCATTTCAACATTTTTAAATCTTGAATCATCTTTATCTTTTAATCTATTTATTGATCTCCAATGAGTATTTTCATTTAATTCTTTTAAAAGAGTATTAAAGGCACCACTAAATATACAGTTTCTTATCTCTTGGTTGTTTAATTTAGTACCTCCAGTATTAAGTCTATGAAATATAGTAAACAAGTATTCCATATGCGATTTTTTACTATGATCACATCTTAAAACAGTTACTGGTAAAGTCAGATTCTCTAGTCTTTGATAAAGGATATGATCAATACTAGTCTCATCTTTGAAGTGAGAGACCTTTTTACCAGCTAGTTTCTTATCAATATCATCAAGATCAGATAAGCGCCATGTTTTATCTTCTAAAAAGCGAATAATGGCAGTCATTCGCTGTAAACCGTCTATCACTTGCCATTTTTGGGTCTTAAAATCTAAACTAAAACACATGCTTGGTATAGGCAGCTGCTTTATTAATGAATCAATAAATCTTGTTTGAGCAGGTGGGCTCCAAACTGAATTCCTTTGAAAATCGGGTGTTATATTTAGTATGCCTTTGTCATACATACGATACAAATCTGCACAGGAACGCAGTTCATTATAAGCAATTATATCTGATGGTGGTTGCTGATCAGACTCATCTTCGTAAAATAAGTTTTCTTCTTCTTTTTCTAACTCTAGTTCTAGATTTATTACTTCATCTATACTCATAAGTCTTCTCAATTAAATTATAGCGTAAAGGTTTTGAATATATACAAACCACATTGTAATAGTATTTAGCTTTTGCATCTGAAAAGTCAATTTTTTCTTTGAGATGGGGACGAATTTTACAACACCTCAAACCCAAACTTACCCAACGCCTCCCTTAGCATCGCAATA
Source organism: Psychrobacter sp. UBA6291 (assembly GCF_002439405.1). Taxonomy (NCBI): domain Bacteria; kingdom Pseudomonadati; phylum Pseudomonadota; class Gammaproteobacteria; order Moraxellales; family Moraxellaceae; genus Psychrobacter; species Psychrobacter sp. UBA6291. Next base: position 9,544 of record NZ_DJUD01000051.1, read on the forward strand.
TTATAATACGCATGCGCATTGACGGTGTTTTGGAAGAAGATATAGAGCGTATCAAAATGCTGACGCTGATTGGCAATCGCTTGCGCCCAGTCGTTCATTTCAGCCTCGCTATAACGATAATCGTGACGGTCAGCGGCGCTCATCGCATCCCACCAGTTTAGGTTATTACCATGCATGCGCAAATAGCCTGTACGCTCGGTAAATATTAGCCGTGACGGCGGTAGACCGCTGACTTTAGGATAATCGACGCTACACCAAATCAAACCTTGGTCGATAAAGCTATCGACCACTTGCGGCGTATGCCAGCCGTTATGACGAAACTCAACCGCTAACGGATAGTCTTTAAACCAACTCACAAGATTTGCTAAATAAAGACGATGCTCGCGAGTACGATCAAAGCCATGTGGGAATTGTAGTAGTAATGGCGCGAGCGCATTGGCTTCGATAAGTGGCGTTAGAGCAGTAATGAAGGCTTGCGCATGCTCGCTAGTGCCTTTACGCGCATGAGTAAAGTCTTGATGCAGCTTGACGGCAAATTTCAACTCACTGTCCGCTTGCACGTAGGCCTTATCAACCATACCGGCAAAGGCTTTTTGTCCGATGGGCGCATAAAAAGTGCTGTTAATCTCAACCGCGCCGTATTGCTTGGCGTATTCGCGTAAGAAGTCGGTTTTTTTGGTGCCAGTTGGGTACAGCGTACCAAGCAAATCGGTGTCGCTATAGCCGCCAGTGCCAAGGTAAATACGCTGAGTAGGGGTACTTTCCATGTTGACCACCCTTTATCGTTTTTAATGTTTATTGCTGAGCTTATTTTTTACGTGACCATAGCCATTCAATGAGTGCCAATAAGGCGTTGGTGTCCTTATTAGCGCTTAACTCACGACTATTTAATTCACGATTAAGCGCTGCGCGGCCGTCATTAAATAGCGATTGCGCATAGTGGGTCGCTTGCTCAACGCCCATCAGTTTCACATAGGTAGATTTGTCTAACTTTTCATCGCTGCCCGCAGGTTTGCCGAGGGTATCGGTGCTGGTGGTCACATCTAAGATATCGTCTTGGACTTGAAAAGCCAGACCAATATGCTGGGCGCAATCTTGCAAAGCAATACGCTGCGGCGCCGTCGCCCCTGCACAGATGCCGCCCATGAGCATCGCCGCTTCAATCAACGCACCTGTTTTGTCACGGTGGATGGCTTCTAATTCACTTTGCGTGATATCAGTGCTGGCTTCGGCATTTAGGTCGAGCATTTGCCCAGAAACCATGCGTCTGGCACGCGGCGCGAATATCGCGATAAGCTGGCTTGCAATAGCAGAGTCATAGGGCGCAAAGGTTGGCAGCTCAGCGGTTAGTACTTCAAAAGCAAGTGTTTGTAGCACGTCACCGGCGAGCAGGGCGGTCGATTCTGCAAAGACGATATGGGCAGTTGGCTGACCACGGCGCAGCTCATCATCGTCCATACAGGGCAAGTCATCATGCACCAGTGAATAGGTATGCAACAGCTCTACCGCCAATGCTGCACGGCGCGCCATATCGTAATCGGAGTCGTTTTCTAGTAGTGATTCTAAATCGCTATTTTGCTGAATTTGCTTAGCTTCTTTATCAGTGCTTTTATCGACATATTCATCAGCCCTATTAACGTCGTCATTCGCATTGCTTCGATTGACACTATCAAAGGCGCTGGCGACCAATAACGGCCGTACCAATTTACCCTGACCGGTCATCACATAACGGCAGGCATCAAGCAGCGGACTTGGCAGCTCAGCGTAAGCAAATAGCATCTCGATATCTTGCGCCAGTTGCGCGCGCACGGCGCTATGAAATTGCTCAGTATTATTATTAAAGCTCGCAAAAGGCACCGTTGTTGAAACAGTGTTTGAAGCCGTTGTTGAAGACATAGGGCTTGGCATAGAAGTAGAAGCAGGGGAAACAGTCATAATCCAACCATTAATCAGGTGAATAATAAAAATAGCGCTAGTGTAGCATGATAGATTATATTCCTTATGCTACGAGTATTATCAATGACGTATTTTTGGCGGTTTAATGTTAAAAATTGGCGTAAAAAAGCCCTTTGAATAGGTGTAATAATGCAACAAACCCTTGTTACCTATTATTGATTTAGGTGTAATGGACAAAATTCATG